>CAKMKL010000153.1 GCA_927443375.1 uncultured Paenibacillus sp.
GCTTAGAGGCAGCCTGCGTTGCCGGAGTGACTACAGGCAAGATTGCGCCACCGCCGCCGCCACCGCCACCGCCGCCGCCACCGCCACCACCACCGCCACCAGTACCACTGTCTCCTCCAGAAGAATCAGGGTATAAATACTGCTTGTAAACTACGAAGCTTTCTTTTTTCCCTGGTGATGTAATACTGACTCCAAGAACTGGAATAGACTCATCCAGGATAATGTTATAGACGGTCGCCACACTGCTCCCTGCAGAAACTGTTGCCTGGCCGTAAAGAAGACCGGTGTAAGAATACACCTTTATCACATCGCCTGCTTTCAGCCCACTTACCGAAACGGAATCAAAGTTGCTATTGTTCTGAATTTTAATTTGTTCCGGAGAGGGTTTAGTGCTCATCCGGTCAGGTATCTCAATAAGACTGTATCCAGGCGCTTCATTTCCCTCGTTATCTACCAGAACTACTGCCAGTGCATATGCATCTGCCGGAATTTGTGTTCCGGCAGCAATGCTTAGTGTGAACGTAGCCTGATTAGATGGCAGCCAACCAAGCGGTTCAGCGATGATCCCATTGTCTCCGTAGAAAAACACGGCATACCGGTCCCCGGCCATTTGGCCCGGCGCTGGTGCAAAAGATACTCTTCCGCTAATGGTATTTGCTGAATTATCCGTATCAAAAAGGGAACCATTTGAGATGAAATAGGCATCTTCATCCCAGATACGTACGATACGTTCTGATTCTTCATATGTTATATATTCGTTATATCCTAGCTCCTGCATCGGTGTAATACCGATTTTCCGCACGGAGGCTGATGTATTCTTCTTTATATCATCCTGTATATAACCGCCAGCTTTGCGGTCATAAATTGATGTATAGTCATCTGACATTCCGTTAACCTGTTGATTATTCGCATCATAGTAGCGTATCCGGTATCTGGAGATATCGACAGCAGCCTTACCGGGGTCAATGACCACACTGCCGGTGAATTGCTGGGGGCTCGGGTCTTCATCAATGGCATACACGGCAACGGGCTTAAGATCTTCCTTTATTTGTTCTTTCATTTGTTCCAGGCTGTTGTATTTTAGTAGTCTATATCCTGCCGGAGGATCATATTCGGAGGCGCCTGACGGGACAGCACCAGCATCAAGCAGGATTGTGCCATCCTTTTTCACGTAAGCATTCTGCGGAACAAAGGGAAACCTGTACACTGTACTATACGAATCACGGTCAAAAATTGCAGCAGTAGTAAGTACCGTTTGACCGCTCACAGCTAAAATACGTGAGGAAAATTTAGTATCTTTATAAGTCCCAAGTATTGAATTCAGATTGTTAGCCGGCAAACGAGTTATGCCATAATATACGTATTCTTCATCTTTCAGCAAACTGTTCTCATAACCATCACTAATATAAGCAGAGGTTTGAATGGTTTGACCCGTAGCCTGATCCAGTTGATACAATTCTGTTCCAGTGCCGATATATAAACTGGTCTCATCCGTCATCAGATCATTATCATTCGAACCATAGTATCCCGGGAGATAAGCATATACCGAATCGAACACTCCGACTCTTCCTCGGAAATTAGTAAAAAACACCTTCCCGCTTCCCGCTGCAACCTTATCGGCAACCGTACCAATCTCCAATTCTTGGATCGGCGCCATAAAATTAGTTTCATTTGCCGTATCGATTTTGACAAGATGAGAGCTGCCAGCTAGAGAAATATATATAACCCCTTGTCGGATAACGATATTTTGAGGCTGAGAGCCTGCATAGCGGTCTGCTACAATTTCAAAGGATTCCGTATCAATCTGAAACAGCCGGTTTGCTTCTTCGGAAATAGCATACAAATAACGTTCGTTCCTGCCCGCTACCCAGTCAGTGACGGGATGGTCCAGCTCAATCTGATCCACTCCGCTAGCATAACTGAGCGGTGCAGGAGTAACGGCTGGCGGCGTGAATTTCGTTTTCTTTATAACAGAGGAATAGTAAGGATTTTGGTATACATTATTATTTTGATCCAGGTAAATAAAGGAATAATCTTCAGATGCTCTGTCAGCATGGTATACTCTGTTTGCCCCGTCATCGCTGAAAATGTCACCGCTGCTTGTAAAAATAAAGCCATTCTTTACAGCCAAAACAGCTCCACTTGAGACGGACGAAATTAGCTTGCTGTGAACCGGATCGATTTTTCGGTTGCCGGAATACAAATTCCCTTCATCATCAATAAACAGATTTTCGCCGACAGCGATATCTTCGAAACTATCCCAGCTCCACAGTTTTGTACCATAGGTAGCATCAAATACACTTAGCTCCGAACCTGTACTTCCTGTTTCTGCAGCATAGAGAAGCTGACGCTCGTGATCCATTTTCAGTATGGGCTTATAGATGGAAACATTGAGCGGCTCTTCCTGTGAGGATGTCCAATCTTTTCTATGGATATCGCTCCATTGATCATCAACGGAATAATATAGAGTGCTGTCATTTACAGCAAGGTGATAAGGATGCTTTTCAGTCGGAATTATTTGCGTAACGTTTCTGGAATCTAAATCTATCACTTTTACAAAGTATTCCCCGTTAACAGCGACATAAAGCTTACCATTAGATATATCCATGTCTAACGGGTTAGAGCCTACCAAGATTTTTTTCACTATTTTTAGTGTATCCATACTTATGACAATTACTTCGCTGGAATTATAAGTAATGGCGTAGAGGTATCCTCTCTCTTCATCCATCTTCAAATCACGTATATCAGAGCCCAAATCCACTGATAGTTCTGTAGCGCTCTCTGCAGAAACCGTCGGTGTAGTTCCTCCTAATGGCCCTATTATTGAAGCGAACAAAGCCACAATACATACATAAATCAATCGTTTCACAAATTTCATCCAACTAGTTCCCCTTCCAAAAATTATCATCAATAGATGATTCTATCATAAGAGAAATGTACTTTTTTGGAAAGGATTATTATAGCTACAGATGCACTATCCAATCCGATCTGCATTTTGATTCTTTTGGTGATACATAAGGTTTAGCATACGCTATTGTACATTCCGGAACAAACAACAATACATAAAAAAAAGAGTACCGCTCATCAGTTACAGAGCCAGTGCCTCTTCGGTAATTCTTTTAATATCCACCGGTGACAAAGTTTCCTCATTAACCATATCCGGCAATATCTCCGTCAGGAAATAGTCCACGCATCTCAGGTCAATATTCTTAATCTTGATCAGCGCATTGCGGTACATCACCACAAATTCCTTCTCCGTGTTCCCCCGCTGTATTTCGGCAAATGCTTCATAGACCTGATCCATTTTATCCGCAACCTCCAGAATCAGCCCCTCCAGCGACTCATCCTTGCCTTCACGCAGCTGATGGAAGAATATGCTTTTGAACTCGTCCGGGATATGCTCCTCAATAAAGTTATGAACCATACCTTCCTCAACCTGCTGGATCAGCGACCGCAGCTGCAGCGAGGAATGCTTCACCGGCGTTTTGATGTCCCCAATAAAAATTTCTCCGTAATCATGGCTGCTCGTGATCTCGTACAGCTTCTTCCAGTCAATGACCGCACCGTGCTTTTCTTCGATATCAGCCAGGGTCTTAGCATACTGCACAACCTTCCAGGAGTGGGCTGCTACACTATGCTCCTCGAATTTGAATTTACCCGGGCAGCGGATGATCCGTTCCAGCTCGTTCAGCGAGCGGAAATACTTATGAATTCCCATAGGCCAGTCCTCCTTATTGTCCATCGTCTTATCCGGAAGTGAATCATTCTCTTAAAGGGTTGGAGGGAGAAGCTTCCTACAGTATAGGCCCCGAGTGTTAAGCAGGGATTACACAGGGTGGTTTCTTATGTTAAAAAGAGTGCTGCGGTGAATCAGGACTGCCTGGACTTGCCCCGTCTTATTGCGGGAACCCTCCCCGCCTTAGGTCTGGACCGAAAAACAGTCCCAAGGCCGTTTTGCAAGACTGCAGATAGCCGTAGAATAAACACATAGACAACGGACATTACAAGAGAGGAAGAGAAAATGATGAAAAAGTTATTTCGTTCTGAGACAGACAAGAAGGTTACTGGTTTATGCGGAGGGCTGGCCCGTTACTTCAATCTTGATACCACGCTCGTCAGACTGCTTGTAGCAGCCGCTGCAATTTTCAGCTTCGGTACAGTTGTATTTATCTATATCGTTGCCAGCATAATCGTCCCTAAAGAAGCATTCTCAGGTTTTACCGATAGCTTCGATCATTATTAATTCGGAATGAAGTTCCATTTCAATCATAAAAACTAAAACTCAAATTCAAAGGAGAAATGAACATGAGCAGCATATTCGAACGTATTACTACCCTAACCAAAGCAGCAATTCACGAAGGATTGAACAAACTGGAAGACCCGGTACTGCTGACCGGACAATATCTGCGGGACCTGGAAGACAAGATCGGAATTGCCGAAAGCAAGCAGCGCGAGCTCAAAGTAACGGCAAGCGTACTGGAACGCCGTAAAGCCGAATATCAGGTGCAGGCGGAGAGCAGTGAAGCCGCCGCTGTCAAGGCGATGAGTGAAGGGAATGAACCGGCTGCCAGAGCAGCGGTAATGGCTAAGCTGCGGTACCAGGAAAGCATTCAGGAAACAGAAGGTATTCTGGAAGACACCCTTCAGACCCTTGCCGCCCTGGAGGTCAACCTGCACAACGCCAAAGCTGAGCATGAACGGTTGAAAGCGAAACGGGCAGAGCTGGCGGAACGCGCCCGCAAAGCGGCAGAGCTGAGCAAACGCCCGGCGCAGAACGGTTATGGCACATACCCGGGAGCTCCCGGATACGTGCCGATCCTCAATGCCGGCACCGCATCACGCGGCTTCGAACGGATGGAGGACAAAATTAGTGAATGGGAAGCGCAGGCCGGACAACAGCCCCAAGCTCCCGCTATTGATCCAGCCCTGCAAAATGCTGTGGAAGCCGAGCTGGCGCGTCTGCGCACGCAGAAGCCGGAAGATGGCAGCGTGAAGTAAAGCCAGGCGTTTATGTATGAAACCGATTAGAGCAGCGATCCTCCGATATCCGGGGGATCGCTGCTCTGTGTCGTTTAGTAATGAAGCAGTCGGGATCGGCTTCTTCCCCATCCAAGGTATGAATAGCTTCCATTAACCATATTCACTAGATTGTATTTACCCTCTCACTACTTTAATATGAATAGTACATATGATAGATAAGGGGCTTTACCTATGAATTTTACTGCAATTGACTTTGAGACCGCGAACTCCAGCCGCTCAAGCGCTTGTTCTCTCGGGCTTGTTCAGGTAAGAGAGGGCGTTATCACCGCCGAGCATGTATGGCTGATTGATCCGCGACAGCGGTTTGACGGAATGAACATCGCTATTCACGGCATTACACCTTCAATGGTTCAGGGACAGCCTACCTTTGAGGAGCTGTGGAGCAGTGTGGAGCCGCTGCTGCAGGGCGAGATCGTGGTGGCCCATAATGCGGCCTTTGATATGAGCGTACTGCGTTATTGTCTGGATGCCTCGGGGAACCGCTACCCTGATTTTCAATATTTGTGCACATATCTGCTCGGCAAAAAAAATGCTCCATGAGCTGCCATCCCATAAATTGAACGTAGTATCACAGCATTTCGGCATCAGTCTGAAGCATCATGATGCGCTCGACGATGCGCGTGCAGCAGCACTTATTCTGCTCAAGCTGATGGAGCAGGATCAGAAGTTTGAACCGCTTCTGCTGGCAGACAATCAGGGTTATACAGCCGGCAAGATGTTCACAGGCGGGTATACGCCTTTTAAATCACCGCCTAAAAAAGCACCCCGAAAGAAGCAGCCTGCCAAGGCACTTTCTTCGCTGCAGACGGCTTCGTCTGTTAAGCCGCACTTCTAAGCGAAGCTTTGCTGCTGAGATGAAAGTCGAAACGACCGCTCCGCCTCATATGAGCGAAATCATCGGCGGTTCCACCAACACAGCGGATATTCCAGCAAAAGCCGGCTATGCAGCACAATAAAGAGCAGGTTCTTTCCCGACCGGAAAGAACCTGCTCTTGTGCATTTTTATAGTCACTTACTGCAGAGAATGGCTGTTATAGCTTCAGGCGGTATACCGCCTTATTTTCCAGTCCACGGATAAAAGGTGTCCATTCTTCGGTTTCCGGCGTTGTATCCAGCGCATCCTCCACCATCTGCAGCTTAGCATCCATAGCATCAATGTGATGCAGGGCTACCGCCTCCGCCGTCTGCGGCTGAACAGGGCTGCCCCATTCCCCCAAATTATGATGCGACAACACCAGATGCTGCAGCGCCAGCACTTTCTCGGATTCCAAATCAATGTTCGAGCGGATCGCCGCTTCTGTAATCCAGTTCGAGGCCATCGAGATATGCCCGATTAGCTTGCCCTGTACACTGTAATCTGAGACAATTCCAAACTGGGAGATCATTTCCTCCGGTTTGGCGATATCATGTAAAATAATCCCCGCTTTCATCAAATCGGGATTCAGGAACGGGCGCTGTTTGCACAGGAAATCGCCGATTTCCAGCATCCGTACCATATGATAAGCAAGCCCAGCGAAATACGCATGGTGGTGGGTTTTAGCCGCCGGATAATGCATCAGCTTCTCTTCCACTTTACCTACACAGTACGCGACAAGCGTTGAAATTTCCTGATCCGCGATACTGGCCATGGCACCTTTGATCGTATGGATCAGATCCACCGGGCGGATGGGCGCCGAACGGATGAAATCGGTCAATGACACACCATCGGACTCATTAGCCAGCCGTATCTTGGTGACCTTGATCTGCAGCTTTTCACGGTAGGTATGGGCAATACCGCGAACTTTTACCAGTGCCATCGGAAAAAAGGTTTCTTTATCAGTCGTGCTGACATCCCAATACTTGGCCGATAACTGGCCGCTGGAATCACCGAGTACAATATCAAAATAATCCTTTGGAGGAGTACCGTTTGTTTGTTTCAGCGTCAGCTCTCTGAGCAGATAGAAGCCGACGAATTCATCCTGTGGTGATAGCTGTTTAATAAGTGTCATGTTGGAGCCTCCTGTTACTTACAGGCTTTCACCTGTGGTATATAGTAAACTTTAGACATGCATCCCCGAAATCCCTTTAAATACTATACGATTGTCATTGCTAATTATGTCGCTGTTCTTTATGAATCTACTATTATACACGATAATACTAAGAAAAAACGACTTCACCATCCTTACAGAGAGGGTGATCTTGTGTATTCAAAAAAAGGGGTCGTCCCCCGCCACTTGCATGGCTAAGAACAACCCCTTTATTTGTTATAAAGAAACTTATTTGCTTGCTGTTGCCAGTGCGGAACTGATCGCTTCGATGACTTTGGCAGAAACTGCCTTCTCGGCATCGTTCGC
>CAKMKL010000154.1 GCA_927443375.1 uncultured Paenibacillus sp.
ATCGCGTCCGCATCAATGGTGTCCAGATCCGCAGGCGCCCCGGGAATTGGCTTAATGGTCGTTTTCAGCCGCATTGAGCCCTGAACGAAAATATGAGCCTCAGCGAGCAACGGATATATCCATGATTTTCTGGTCTCAGCGCTGAAGGAAGCGGAAGCAACGGGACATAAGCGTTAAGGAGGCAATTAAGGCATGGGCGATAATGATGATTTGGAGCGTAAGCTGAGCGAATTGCTGCAGGAAGGCGAAATGGAACAGGGTGACCGGAAGGCTAAGGAAATCCGCCAAATTTCGCCCAAATACGAAATCAGGATCCAGACTACGCTTGATCCTATCGTGGAAGAAACCCTGCGGTACCGCAAGATCGCTTATGAGCTGGATGACCGTTACGACAAATATCTGG
The DNA here is from genome assembly GCA_927443375.1 of uncultured Paenibacillus sp. Classification (GTDB taxonomy): domain Bacteria; phylum Bacillota; class Bacilli; order Paenibacillales; family Paenibacillaceae; genus Paenibacillus_AQ. The sequence goes on from CAKMKL010000154.1 coordinate 404, forward strand.
AGCGTTCAGGTAAGAGCCTTGGTCCGCAGCAGGAGAAGGGCAAAGGAAAGATTGCTGAGCCCGGAAACGGACAACAATAGAGCGTTTATTGGTTATGGAGCGGTTTCTCAATTAATGGGAAGCCGCTTCTTTGCGGGAGGCGGGTCAAATGTTAGAATGGAATTATATTAATGTAGGAGGGATACGATGCTGATGGCATGGAAAAAGATTATGGCTGCCGGAACAAGCGGCATGCTTCTGTTCGCGCTGCTTCTTAGTACAGCGACAGGTTCAGTTAATGCTGCTGATGCAGCGGCAGTACAAGGAGCGGAGCAGGATGTCTTTCGCATCGTGGCGTTGGGGGATTCCGTCACTGCCGGGTATGAACCGGGGATGACGGACCCGAACACCAAACCTTACGGATATGCTGAAAGATTGCTGGAACAAGGCTGGTATCACGGAAGAAGCACACTCAGCAATTACGGAATACTGGGGCTGACCTCATCGGGACTGCTTAACTATACCGCAGCTATTAAGGACGGCACTGCTATTACCCCGGACGGGATCCAGGCCGGACTGCGTGATCCGAGGATCAGCCAGTTTGCCGCGCTGACACCGCAAATCAAGACGGAGCTTGCAGCAGCGGACCTCATTACCATTACGATCGGCGGGAATGATGTCAGCAGTCTCTTTCTGAATGTGAAGGAAATGGCTACTGCGGATTTTGATTCTCAGCTGGAACAACGGTTGACGGCCTACGGCACGAACATGAAGACTGTGCTGGAGAATATACGTGCGGTCAATCCGGCCGCGACCATTCTGCTGGCTGATCAATACCAGCCCGCTCCCAAAATTGCACTCGGCGCAAATTATACTACGCTGATGAGCGCTGCGGAGCGCTTTACGGCAGTAGTCGACAGCATCACGGCAAGCCTGAATACGGTAGAAGCGCCTGTGCTGACAGCCCATGTTGCCGCACAATTCGCCGGAGTGGAGGCATCGCTGACCCATATTATCGGCGCTGGAGCAGCGGATTTTCATCCGACCCAGCTGGGATATGAGAAGATTGCCCGGGTCTTTGCCGAACTGGAGTGGGGGGAGTACTGGACCCCGTCTGTCCCTGCAATGACCGCTGCCGGCACAGCTGCACCAATGTCAATTGTGGTTAAGGGTGTGGAGCTCAATACGCCGAATAAGCCGATTCTGAAGAATGGACAGAACTTTTTGGCCCTGAAGGATATCCTGAATGCAGTAGGCGCTAACGGAAAATGGGACAATAAAACCTCCAGCGCAACAATTGTTTATGGCGAACGTACGGTCGTTATTACCATCGGCTCCAAGTTTATTAAAGTCAATGGTGTGAATCAGGCGATTGATACACCGGCATTTCTGCAAAAGGTCGGCAAAGAGGATAAGACCTATCTGCCGCTCGCCGCGCTTGCTGCCGGACTTGGCTTCGATGTGAACTACAGCAGCAAGCTGCGGACTGCTTTCATAAATCCATAATCTGCATACAATTAATAATTAACCATATTGGCAAAGGTGGATGAAATTCGTTGTCTAATGCAAAATATAAGGCGGAATATCTCATTACGATGGATGATATTGTGCGGGAAGGCGACCCCGTGCTCCGCACTGTAACAGAGCCGGTAAAGCTGCCACTGGAAATTCAGGACCGGGAGGCGCTGGAGTGCATGCTGCAGTTTCTCAAAAACAGCCAGGACGCTGAGGTTTCCGCCAAATATAAACTTCGCTCCGGTGTAGGTTTATCCGCCAACCAGATTGGCCTTACGCAGCGGATGTTCGTGATGTATCTGAAGGATGAGAACGGGAAAACGGTGGAGCATGCCTGGGTTAACCCGAAGATCATCAGCCATTCAGTGGCGATGGTGTATCTGCCTGAGAGCGAAGGCTGCCTGTCCGTTGACCGCCCGGTACACGGGTTTGTGCCGCGCTATGAGTCCGTGAAGGTAAAGGGATATAACCTGGACGGCCAGGAGGTTGTCATGAAATTCAAGGGGTATCAGGCGATTATCATCCAGCATGAAATGGACCATCTGGACGGCGTTATGTTTTACGACCGGATCAACCAGGTGAATCCGTTCAAGCTGCCGCAGGGTGTTGAAATCCGCAGCCTCTATGATCTGAAACAGTGAATTCCGCACCAGCAAAGACCGCTATCCGGATCAGGATGGCGGTTTTTTTAAAAAAGATAAACAGAGCTGCAGCCATAAATGGTTAACAAGCGGCATAAGGAGAAATGATGAACGGGATAGGAATGACATATACCGCTGCATATATAGTTCTGGCTTTTTTGATTATGGGAGTGTTTGCTTACAGAATCCGTAAAGGAACATTTAAAAAGCATATCACGGCAGAGGCGGCAATCGTCGTCTGTTTTGTACTCGTAACTGTGGCTGTAAAGGAACTGGCTTTTATCGTACAGCTGATAGGTGTAGTAGGGATTGCCGGAATATTCAATTACGGGCGGCTGAAGAAATAAGGGGAGCAAATAAACGAGTACGGGCAATAGGAGTACTGATCGGAATTATTTTACGATCTGTGATATTCGTTTAAAAAATAACCCACTGCCTGAGGCAGTGGGTTTGGTTCTATTTATAGTGCTGACGGTGCTGCAGCTTATTTCTCAGCAGCCATGGCCTGGAAGGAGGCCTCAGCCGCTTCCAGTGTAGCATCAATATCAGCATCGGTATGGGCGGTAGTCAGGAACCAGGCCTCATATTTGGATGGGGCAAGGTTGATGCCGCGGTCCAGCATATGGCGGAAAAAGCTGGCGAACATCCCGCCGTCCGTATCCTGAGCTTCTTCATAATTCGTAATCGGATGAGCGCAGAAGTGGGTAGAGAATGCGCCGCGGATCCGGTTGATCGTCAGCGGAATGCCGTGACGGTCTGCGGAAGCCTGCAGGCCTTCGGTCAGGCGGATCGCCAGCCGCTCCATTTCCTCGTACACCCCTGCGCCCTGCAGTACTTCAAGACAGGCAATTCCAGCCGAGATGGAGGCCGGGTTGCCGGCCATGGTTCCGGCCTGGTAAGCCGGTCCCAGCGGAGCAACCTGCTCCATGACATGCTTGCGGCCGCCGTAAGCGCCGATCGGCAGACCGCCGCCGATGATCTTGCCAAGTGCAGTCAGGTCCGGGGTGATGTCTTCATGGTTATCAAGACCCGCATAGGTCTGGGTGGAGCCGTAGTGGAAGCGGAAAGCGGTGATCACCTCGTCGTAAATGACGAGGGAGCCATTGTCATGCGCCAGCTTGCATAGTCCTTCAAGAAAGCCCGGTTTAGGCATAACCATACCGAAATTGCCGACAATTGGCTCGACCATAACTGCGGCAACATCCTCGCCCCATTTCTCCAGTGCAGCGCGGAGGCTGTCCAGATCATTGAAGGGAACCGTAATGACCTCCTGGGCGATGCTGCCTGGTACACCGGCGCTGTCCGGGATGCCGAGGGTGGAAGGGCCGGAACCTGCGGCTACCAGTACCAGATCGGAATGTCCGTGATAGCAGCCGGCGAATTTAACGATTTTGCTGCGTTTAGTATAAGCGCGGGCTACGCGGATTGTGGTCATAACGGCTTCCGTACCGGAGTTGACGAAGCGTACTTTATCCATCGAAGGGATGGCTTCCTTGAGCATCTTGGCCAGCTTGATTTCAAGCCGGGTGGGTGTTCCGTAGAGAATGCCGTTCTGGGCAGCTTCGGTAATCGCTGCTGTGATATGCGGATGGGCATGGCCGGTAATGATCGGGCCGTATGCCGCAAGGTAATCGATGTATTCGTTGCCGTCCTCATCCCAGAAGCGGGAGCCTCCGGCTCGTTTCATGAATACCGGGGCGCCTCCGCCCACGGCTTTGAAGGAACGGGAGGGACTGTTGACGCCCCCGACAATATGCTGAAGAGCTTCCTCGTATAATTGTGCTGATGTGCTGCGGTTCATAATAGATCATCCTTTCATTTGTCCTCAGGGCAAGGGAACGGGCGAACAGCGATTTGATTATCGTTGTCCGCCCGTCCTTAGGCCGAGTAGGTGTTTTCTTAACTAGTTTGCGCTTGTGGCTGATGGACTGCTCCCGGGAGAGGCTTCCGGGGATGCCGTGGGCTCGGGTGCAGTCAGGGTATCCTGAATGAACTGCTTAAGCTTATCTTCACTGCTGATGCCGATGACGGACGCGCCGCCGCTGGTCTTTTCTTCAGTCAGCAGTTCCATTGGCGGAATCTGTTCGCTGCCGCCCATCGAGCTGTCATAACCGACGCTAGCCAGCTTCCACATATCGTCAACGGACAGGTTCGTATCGATATACGGGGTAACCTGTGAGAGAATGCTTGGCAGCTTGATAATCGAAGTGGTACTGATTACCTTGTCGGCTACGGCTTTCAGGAAGCCGCGCTGGCGTTCCGTCCGGGTGAAATCGGAGGTAGCGTCATGACGGAAACGCACATATTGCAGTGCCATATTGCCGTTGAGATGCTGGAAGCCCTGTTTGAGATCAATGTCGTATTCAGGCCCGTCGGCTATGGTCTTGTAGACCATGTCCTTCTCGACCTCATAATCAATTCCGCCGACCGCATCCACCAGCTTAATGAAGCCTTGGAAATCGGTGTAGACATAGTATTGAATCGGGATACCGAGCAGGTCACTGACCGTCTGCATCGCCGTATTGGGACCGTGGGTGATCGCTGTATTAATGCGCTCCTTGTCATATCCGGGAATGTCCACGTAGGTATCGCGAAGAATGGAGAATACATAGAATTTCTTCTTTACCGGATCAAGAGAGGCAACCAGCATCGTATCTGAGCGCGGGACTTCGCCTTTCTTCACTCCGCGCGCATCGACACCCATGAGGAGGATGTTTACGGGCTCGGTACCTTCCCATTTCGGAGGCTGAACAGCTTCAGCTGATGGAGAGGGGACGGCTGCAAAAGGGGAGGCAGAACCGGTTTTGTGTAAATTGTCCAGCTGGTTATAGATAGAGGTGAAGAAAAAGATCGTCCCGCCGACAACTAGGAGGAGGATAATTGCCAGAGTCCAGAGCAGCGGTTTCTTCTTTGATTTGCCGGCTTTTGTTTGCCGGTTCTTTCTTGGTGGCATTTCGTTCTTCCTTTCGCATTCACATTGACTACATTATAATTTCTTTTAGGAATACAAGCAATTTCGGAATATTCCGGCAAATTTTTTAGAAAAATCATTATGAAGAAGGTAAGGAGTGGATATATATGACGAATATTATCGAAATTGGGCAGCAGGTACCGGATTTTACGCTTCCTGCATCAACAGGCGGGGTGATGAGCTTAAGCCAGTTCCGCGGACGGAAGGTGCTGCTTTATTTTTATCCGAAAAATATGACGCCCGCCTGTACCCAGGAAGCCTGTGAATTCCGTGACGCCCATGATGAAATCACCGCCCGGGGAGCCGTAGTGCTGGGAATCAGCCCGGACAGTCTGGCTTCGCATGCCAAGTTCATCAGTAAGAATGGTCTGCCGTTCCCGCTATTGTCGGATGAAGATCATCTGGTAAGCGACATGTTTGGGGTCTGGCAGCTGAAAAAACTGTATGGCAGAGAATTTATGGGCATCGTGCGCTCCACTTTCCTCATCGATGAGCAGGGCCTACTTACGGCGGAATGGAAAAAAGTCCGTGTAAAAGGCCATGTTGAAAAGGCTTTAGAAGAAATCATGAAATAATTAAGTATGATGGTAACGATTTCTAAATGTCTATAACATTTTTAACAGCTTTCCTAAGGCGCTCTCATGATATAGTTGCCTCATATTACTTCAAATTTGGGGAATGGCAAGGGGATGGCATGATGATGCGTATTGGGCTTGATGTCGGATCAACTACGGCCAAATTGGTTGTTATGGAGCGGAATACAATTGTTTATCAAGATTATGTTAGACACTATAGCGATATAAAAAAAGCTGCCCTATCCCTTCTGTCTGATGTCCGGGACCGATTTCCGGATGGGAAAGCAGCATTAACTGTAAGCGGTTCCTCGGGCCTGTCTTTATCGAAGCTTGGCGGAGTCCCCTTCGTTCAGGAGGTTATTGCCTGCACCAAAGCGATCAGCGAGCTGATCCCGCAGTGTGATACGGCCATTGAGCTTGGCGGGGAAGACGCCAAGATTATTTATTTAAACGGCGGCATCGAGCAGCGGATGAACACCGCCTGTGCAGGCGGCACAGGCGCGTTCATCGATCAGATGGCCTCGCTGCTGCAGACCGATCCTGCCGGCCTGAACACGCTTGCGGAGAAGCATGAGCGGATTTATCCCATCGCTTCCCGCTGCGGCGTATTTGCCAAAAGCGATGTGCAGCCCCTGCTTAATGAAGGGGCGCGGCGTGAGGATGTCGCCGCTTCAATCTTTCAGAGCATCGTGAATCAGACCATCAGCGGTCTGGCCTGCGGGCGTCCGATCCGCGGCCGGGTGGCTTTTTTGGGCGGTCCGCTGACCTTTCTGCCTGCGCTGCGGGAGCGGTTTGCACAGACGCTGGGACTTAAGGAGGGCGAGATGCTGTTCCCGGAACGCTCCCAGTATTTCGTAGCGATTGGTTCAGCGCTGTCGCAATCGGAGCCGCTCGTCCTGCCGCTGGCAGACTGGATTGCACGGATTGCTGCGGTTGATTTCAAGGCCGACCGTGCTGAGGACGCCGAGCTGCCGCCGCTGTTTGAAACGGCGGCGGATTTGGCCGACTTCCGGCTGCGCCACGGCAAAGCTTCGGTTGCCCGTGCAGAGCTGGCCGACTACAGCGGCCCGTGCTATCTCGGAATCGACGCCGGTTCGACCACAACGAAGCTGGTGCTTACAGGTGCAGATGATGAAATTCTGTATACCTCTTATGGAAGTAATAAGGGAAATCCGCTGCAGTCTGTTTGTGATGCCCTGAAGGAAATCTACCGGATTCTGCCGCAGGCCTGCTATATTGCCGGTTCTTATGCGACCGGTTACGGTGAAGGCCTGATTAAGGCTGCGCTGCGCACGGACGGCGGGGAAGTGGAGACGGTAGCCCATTATAAGGCAGCCTCAAAGTTCATGCCGGAGGTTGATTTTATTCTCGATATCGGCGGCCAGGATATGAAGTGTATCAAAATCCGGGGAGGTGCAATCGACAGCCTGATGCTTAACGAAGCCTGCTCGGCGGGCTGCGGTTCGTTCCTGGAGAGCTTTGCCTCTGCCCTGGAGCTTGGTATTGAGGAATTCGCCAAGTCCGCGCTGGAATCGAGTAAGCCGGTTAATTTGGGTTCACGCTGTACTGTATTTATGAATTCCAAGGTGAAGCAGGTTCAGAAGGAAGGCGCCTCTCTGGCCGATCTGTCGGCAGGACTCGCCTACTCCGTCATTAAGAATGCACTGCAAAAGGTCATCAAAATCCGCAACCCTGAGGATCTGGGACGCAATATCATTGTCCAGGGCGGAACCTTCTATAATGAAGCGGTTCTGCGGGCATTTGAGCAGCTGACCGGCAGAACGGTGGTAAGACCGGATATTGCCGGTGTTATGGGAGCGTACGGCTGTGCGCTGATTGCCAAGGAGAATGCCGGTGCCGGCGGATTCAGCACACTGCTTGGTCCGGAAGAGCTGGATGCATTCACCTATGAAGTTTCCCCGGGCCGCTGCGGCCTGTGCGCTAACAACTGTGCACTGACAATTAGCCGTTTCCCCGACAAGAGCTTCCACGTCACCGGGAACCGCTGTGAGCGGGGGGCGGGTGGTAAAAAGAAAAAGAACACACTGCCTAATCTGATGCAGTATAAATATGAGCGCTTTTTTGATTATGAAGGGCTGCCTGAGGAGCAGGCGGAGCGGGGAACCGTCGGGATTCCGCGGACAATGAACATGTTCGAGAATTATCCGTTCTGGCATACATTCTTTACCGCCTTGCGCTACCGGACTGTGCTGTCCCCCAAATCCAGTAAAAAGCTCTACGAGAGCGGAATGGACACCATTCCCTCCGAATCGATTTGCTATCCGGCCAAAATGGCCCATGGGCATGTGCAAAGCCTCGTCAGCAAAGGTGTTGACTTCATTTTTTACCCGGCAATTGTGTACGAAAAGAAGGAGGATGACGCGGCAACGAATCATTTTAACTGCCCGGTGGTCGCTTCCTATCCCGAGGTTATCCGCAACAATATGGACAGTCTGAAGGAGGGGGGAGTTCCGCTCGTTAGCCCGTTCCTCACCTTTGATGATATTGCTGCCCTGACCAAAGGGCTGATCAAGACGTTCACAGACATTCCGAAGGAAGAAATATTCGCAGCGGTACAGGCGGGACTGGCCGAAGCGGAGCATTCCAAAAAGGATGTGCGTACGAAAGGTGAGGAGACGCTGGATTTCCTGAGCACCACCGGCACGAAAGGGATTCTGCTCTGCGGTCATCCCTATCACGCCGATCCGGAGATCAACCACGGGATTGCCGATATGATTACCGGGATGGGGCTCGCTGTACTGACCGAGGATTCGGTCTGCCATCTGGACCGCAGTGAAGGCGATGTCGCAGTGGTCAACCAATGGACCTACCATGCCCGGATGTACCGTGCCGCGCGTCTGGCGGCTTCCAGAAACGATCTGGAGCTGGTTCAGCTGACCTCCTTCGGCTGCGGCATCGATGCGATTACCTGTGATGCCGTCCAGGAGATTATGGAGCGGCACAACAAAGTGTACACCTTGATTAAAATCGATGAGATCAGTAATCTCGGTGCAGCCCGTATCCGCCTGCGCTCGCTTCAGGCAGCCATGCGTGAGCGGGAGAGAAGTGATGTGCAGCCGCAGCTGCTGTATAAAACCCAGGCCAATATTCCGTTTACCAAGGAAATGAAGGAGACATATACGATCCTGGCACCGCAGATGTCACCGGTTCACTTCGAACTGTTCGAACGCGTCTTCCGTGATGCCGGATACCGTCTTAAGGTGCTGGAAACCACAGGACCGCAGGAGACGGAGGAAGGCCTCAGATTTGTTAACAATGATGCCTGCTATCCGGCCATAGTCACCATTGGGCAGATCCTGTCGGCGCTTAAGAGCGGAGATTATGATCCGAACCGGACCGCAGTCATCATGTCACAGACGGGCGGCGGGTGCCGGGCTACCAACTATATTTCGCTGCTGCGAAAGGCGCTCAAAGACTCCGATCTGGGGCAAATCCCGGTAATCTCCCTGAATGCCTCAGGAATGGAGAATCAGCCCGGCTTCCGCATCAGCCTGAAGCTGGCCAACCGGCTGGTCGCAGCGGCCTGCTACGGCGATCTGATGATGCGTCTCCTGCACCGGTTCAGACCGTACGAGCGGATACCGGGAAGCACGGAACTGCTGTACCGTAAAGGGATGGAACGCTGCAAGAGCAGCCTGTCGAACTTCTCGTTCCGGGAGTACAAACGGGTGATCCGAGGGATTGTCGCCGAGTTCAGCCGTCTGCCGGTTCACTCGGTCTTGAAACCGAAAGTCGGTATTGTCGGCGAAATTCTGATCAAGTTCCACCCGGACGCCAACAACCGGATCATTGAGATGATCGAAGCGGAGGGCGGCGAAGCGGTGATGCCGGATTTCCTGGACTTTATTTTCTATTGCATCTATAACCCGATCTACAAGGCGGAGCAATTCGGCAAGAGCAAGAGGCTGGGATACATTAATCCGATGCTGATCTCTTACCTGGAAATTTACCGCAAGCCGGTCAAGGTAGCGCTGGAGGAAGCGGGGCTGGCTAAGAGCAGAGAGAACATTTATGGCCTGGCTGAGAAGGCAAGCCGGCTGGTCTCCGTAGGTAATCAGATGGGCGAAGGCTGGTTCCTGACAGCGGAGATGATGGATCTGCTGGACAATGGAGTGAATAATATTGTCTGTATTCAACCGTTCGCCTGCCTGCCGAACCATATCACAGGGCGCGGCATGATTAAGGGGCTTAAGGAGCTGTATCCCGGAGCCAACATTGCTGCCATTGACTACGATGCGGGAGTCAGCGTGGTGAATCAGGCAAACCGGATTAAGCTAATGATGTCCATCGCCAGCGAACTGGCCGGTGGAACGCATGCTAAACCGGCGGCAGCGGGTCTGATACAGCCGGCGATGCTGGGGAGCTTCGGAAGCGGAGTATAGTCTTGGGGGCACATATATAAGCAAGCGGACCGGGGGTTCTCCCCGGTCCGCTTGCTTTTGTGCTATGTACTGCGGGCAAGTGATTTCTGCAGCTTAAGCTTTACATGCATCGCTTTGTTCAGATGGAGGAAGTTATGCCGGGTAGCCGGCATCAGCACCAGGCCGGCCAGGGTTTTGCCGCCCCAGTAATCAAGCAGCCATTGCTCAGAAGCTTTTACAGCTCCTTGGGCACTGATTTGGCGGATCCGTTCAGGGTTTACCTTGTCCTTCATTTGAGCCGGATGTAATCCCGGAATAATGGAGCGGGTCCGCTTAGCGACTGCCTGCCGGTAATCTGATAACGCATCGATGGAGATAGATGCGCTTAGCTCGGCGATTTCCCCCTCGTCCATCCCGTTGCCGGTATGGATGAAGCGGGTTTGCAGCTTACCTGCATAATCCTCACTGTGAAGGAGCTGCTCCTGCCCTGAGATTAGGACGTTCATCGTGAGGTCTTCGATCCGTGCACAATGCCAAAGATGCCAGGCGATGGAGTTTTGACTGACGGACGTCCGGACCGGATAAGCACGGAAAGTCTGCTCCCGTAAACCGCTGAGAATGGCGTCCTCATAGGTTGGCTGCACGGAAGGTTCCCGGCCGGAGGCATACAGCCATCTGTGCTGTTCCAGGAACAGGGCAATGGCGTTAGGATACTCTTCAGGCCTGGATAGTATTCCGGTTAATATTTTGTGATTGGCATTCCAATGTTTTCGCTGCTCAAGATTCATCAGAAGTCCCCCACTTTCCTCTAAATGATCCTCACAGCTTAATTATAAATAAAATCCCAATTTGAGCGTATTTTAGAAGTGTCTATTTTACGGCCGCAGTCCACACTAAGCAAAGAAAGATCGTTCTTTCATACAAATGCCAGTGAGAGAAAGCAGAAAGATTGATTTTCAGAAATTTTCAGTAATCTATTGACGAGGAAATATGTAAAGAGTAAAATAGTTCGTATGCGAAGTAATTATTATTCAAGCGAACGGGGCGATAAATGTGGAGGAAAAAGAAAAGCAACTGGATGATATTCTCTCTTCTTTCCGTTGCATCACCCATAATTTCCAGCAGCTTTTGTGGAAAGACGCAGAAGAGCTGAATATTACATCAACCCAGCTGATGGTGCTGCGCAAGCTGGCCATGCACCCCGATATTGGCATCACTGAGCTTGCTGATCTGCTTCATTTGGGGAACAGTGCAGCAAGCGGAGTAGTTGACCGGATGGTAAAGGCTGGGCTGATTACCCGGCAACGCTCGCAGAGCGACAGACGCATATTTAACCTGGCAGTAACCGACAAGGGAAAAGAAATAAGGGAGCTTAGCAAGCAATCCCTTAGGAAGCACCTGCAGCCCCTCACTGAAATACCTGCTGAGGATGCCAAGGAGCTGCTGCGGCTGCACGGCGAAATTCTGAAAATTTTAGTGCAAGGGAGAGAAAACAAGAAGCTATGAGTACAATAACTGCTAACGCTGGCGGTGAAGCCAAAGCCATCCGCAGAGGGCCTATTATCGCGGCGCTTCTGATTGGTGCTTTCGTCGCGCTGCTGAATCAGACGCTGATGAATGTGGCGCTGCCGAAAATGATGGAGGATTTGAACATTGCCGCCAATACGGCGCAATGGCTGACAACCGGCTTTATGCTGGTGAACGGGGTGCTGATCCCGATCAGTGCCTACCTGGTGGAGAAGTTCACTACCCGCCAGCTGTTTATTACCGCAATGATATTATTCTCTATTGGTACATTAATTTGTGCAGTCGGAACAGGTTTTGAAATGATTATGGTCGGCCGTGTGGTTCAGGCTGTCGGCGCCGGCATTTTGATGCCGCTGATGAACATCGTGTTCCTCCGAATCTTCCCGATCGAAGAACGCGGTAAAGCGATGGGGCTTATGGCTGTAGCCATGATCTTTGCTCCGGCCGTTGGACCTACACTGTCGGGCTGGGTGGTACAGAATTATTCGTGGCGTGTGCTGTTCTATATCGTACTGCCGCTTGCCATTTTCTCCACACTGCTTGGGATGAAGGCGATGCAGAATGTCGGGAAGCTTACTTCTCCCAAGCTGGATAAGCTGGGTATTGTGTTATCAACCCTTGGATTTGGCGGACTGCTGTACGGCTTCAGTGATGCCGGAACCGACGGCTGGAAGAGCGCAACCGTAATCTCCTGCTTGATCTTAGGGGTGGTATCGCTGATCCTGTTCGTGTGGCGTGAGCTTACAACGGATAAACCGCTGCTGGAGTTCCGTATTTTCCGGTACAACATGTACTCCCTTACTACGGTAATCAACATTATCGTTACCATGGCTATGTATGCCGGTATGATCCTGCTGCCGATTTACCTGCAGACCATCCGCGGCTTTACACCGATGGAATCAGGTCTGATGCTGCTGCCAGGTGCTATTCTGATGGGGATTATGTCTCCGATCACAGGGATTATTTTTGATAAAATCGGTGCGAGATGGCTGTCCGTTATCGGTTTGCTGATTACCACCATTACGACCTGGGAATTCAGTCAGATTTCTGACTCCACCACTTACACGCACTTGATTCTGACTTATACTGCCCGGATGTTCGGGATGTCCATGCTGATGATGCCGATTGTGACGGCCGGCCTTAACCAGCTGCCGCAGCGCCTCAGCTCGCATGGTACTGCAATGTCGAATACACTGCGTACTGTAGGCGGAGCACTGGGGATGGCGCTCTTTGTCAGCCTTATGACCAACCGTACGAAGAGCAATATCACGGAGGCTCTGACAAGCGGGGCTGTATCGCAGAGTGATAAGGCAGCAATGCTCAAGCTTACACAGGAAGCAACCATCAACGGGATCACACATGCGTTTACAGTGGCTACATGGGTGACGGTTGTGGCTCTGGTCCTGGCTCTGTTCATCAAGAAAACATCGCCGCAGGCCGACTTCCTGAAGTTAGAGGAAGCAGAACCGGCAGCGCCTAATATGCTGAAATCTCAACAAGCGCAGACTGTAAAATAAATCCTAAGAAAACGGGACAATCCGGCGGCTTTGGCTGCGGATTGTCCCGTTTTTTCTTTATTAAGCAGAGAACCTTGAGCGCATGCGTTCAGGGTTCTTTGGTTTATGAGGGGCCATTATATTTAGCGGCGACCCCTGCCGCAACCTCACCCAGCTTAAGCCGGATATGCTCCGGCTCCAGTACTTCTGCTGCGGTTCCGAACCCCAGCAGGAATCCGTACAGCCAGTTATCCTCCGGGTAGTAGACAGTCACGGTGTATCCCCCGTTCCCATCCGGCTGAAGCTCGCTGTAATCAAAATAGTCTTCCGCAAGATGTCTGCCTTCAGCGGAAAAGTGCAGGACGACGGGTGAAGTGTCCGAGGGGGTTGACCATCCGCTGCCCCAGGGCAGCTCCTTCAAGGGGAGCTCCTGCCGGACATAGCTGCGCTTTTCCTTGATCAGCGACTTCATGCGCAGCAGCTTAAACAGCCGGAAATCCTCGCGCTCAGCACAGAATCCGTACAAGTACCATGCCCGTCCCTTGAGTACAAGCGTGTAGGGATCTACGGAACGGTGGCTTATTTTACCGTTAGCTGCCACATATTCGAAGGATACGGCGGCTGTTTCCTCCAGAGCCTCTCTGAGCAGGGTGAGCCGCTCCTCCAGCGGCCTCTGCAGTCCCCAGGGGGAGAAATCGACGATCAGCTGGGTGGTTTTACTGCGGAAGGCGGCGGTTTGGGAGGGTGGGATGACGCTGCTGATTTTTTCCATGAGCAGGCTGTGCTCGCCCCCTCCGGCGGAGGATACACTTTGCAGCGCGGTGAAAATGTCGGCGAGCTCGTGCTCCGTCAGCACATTGCGGTCAAGGCGGTAGCCCTCCATCAGCCCAATTCCGCCGCCAGCTCCCTGGTAAGTCACGACGGGAATGCCGGCGCCGTTGATACTGTCAATATCCCGGTAAATGGTGCGTACCGATACCTCAAACATCTCGGCGAGCTCCTTAGCCTGGATCAGGGGGCGGTTCATCAGCAGAATGACGATGGAGAGCAGACGGTCTATTTTCACGGAAGGGCACCTTCTTTATCAGTGAATTTCCATAAGGCAATCAACAATCATTCTATAATTTTCGCCAGTGAAAGAAAAGAAAGCATTGCTATAACCATTAAATTCGATTACTATCTAATTAGATATTTATGTAAACTGAATTGTGAGGGTATTTCAATGGTTAACGGGATTACGGTTCCGGCCGGAAAGCGGCTGGAGGGATATTCAAGGCTGTTCGCTGCCGGACTGATTAACGGAATAGGAGACCGTTTCAGCAGTGTTGCCATGCTGGCATTGGTCCTTCAGCTGACCGGATCAGGCATGGCGGTAGGCATTTCACTCGGGGTACGGGTACTGCCCTATCTTTTTATGGCTCCACTGGGGGGGATGCTGGCTACCAGGCTGCCGCGCAAAGCCATTATGATTGTGGTAGATTTGCTGCGCATTCCAGTCGCATTGTCATTTCTGCTGGTCAATGGGGAAAGCAGGCTATGGGTGCTTTATGCCGGCAGTTTCTTAATGGCTGCGGGGGAAGCAATATATAGCCCGGTACGCAAATCGTCGATTCCTTTACTGGCCGATGCCTCTGCTCTGCTTAGAATCAACGGCCTGGAACAGCTGATGAACGGCTGTGTGCTCATTCTTGGCGCGTTTATCGGCGGGATCGTCTCACTCTGGTTCGGTCCGGATATGGCGTTCATTGTGAATGCAGCATCCTTTTTAGTGGCAGCATTGCTGATATGGGGGCTTCGTTTCCCGCAGCCTGACGGGAGGTCAGCTGTACAGGCAGAAGAGGGAGTATTCCAGAAACCTGCAGCGGAGGATCAAGGAACGGCAGGACGTTTTCAGACCCTCAAAGTTGTGGCCAGGGGCAGCTTGGCGCTGCAGATTGTGATCGGGTATGAACTGCTGGTACCGGTTATTAACGGCTGGGACAATGTGTTGATCAGTGTATATGCTGTGCAGGAGTTTCATGCTGGGGATGCCGGGGTTGGAGCTTTTTATGCGGCGCTTGGGATTGGACTCAGCCTTAGCTTTTTTGCCGGCCGGCTGCTTCAGAAGCGGCTGCTGACCATAGCGCTCTCGGGTCTCCTGCTGGAAGGGCTGCTGCATATGACAATCAGTGCAAGCAGTCATTTCATTCATGTCTTCTTCTTGTATATTTTGCTGTCTCTGGCGGGAGGACTCGGCAACGCCTGTCTGGACACCCTTGTCATGCGGGAGACACCGGTTCAGCTGCAGCCTGTGATTTTTGGAATGCTGTCGACGGCGGGCGGGACACTCGTAGGAATATCGATGCTGGGCGCCGGCTGGCTGCTTGAATACGTAGAGCCGCGCATGCTCGGGTTCGCCGGCGGGGCGGGATTCGCAGGAATTGCACTGCTGCTGGCAGGATACGCTGTAATAAGAGGCAGGCAGAAGAAGGTATCGTCTGGACACTAAAGTTCAGGGCGTATGAAAATAAGCAGCCAGGGCGGCCTTTCCGAAAAATTATTCGAAAGGAGCCGGGCTGCTTTTTTCGAAATATAAGAATTTATATGTTTTACGCTATAAATTATCCTTCTATTTTTCGCAGAAACGGATACCGTCCCTAATAGGACGGCGAAGCCGTTTCTTCTTAATATTCCAAATGAAAAAACCTCAGCGGCCCTTAGAAGTTTCCTTCAGTTTGGCTTTCAGTTCAAGATCCGGTTTGCGCCGGAGCAGACGGATGGCCAGTGTGCGGCGGTAGCGGTAGATGATGATCAGCCCTGCAAGGGCCGCAAGACCGGAGATGATCCAGGGTGCATACAGCTCGAACAGGTGGAAAATGCCCATCCATTGCGGTCCGAATATTTTTCCGATGCCCAGAAACAGCAGCACCCAGAGCAGGGCTCCACCGTAGGCGTACATGGCAAACTTGCGGAAGGGCAAAGCGATAATGCCGGAAAAGTAACCGGTAAAGTGGCGGACTCCAGGGATGAAATAGCCGATGGAAATCAGAAGGCTCCCGTACCGCTCGAACCAGCGCTGCGTCTTCTCCAGCTTGGCGGGAGAGAACAGAAACCATTTGCCGTAGCGCTGAATGAAGGGAAGCCCCGCTTTTAGGCCGATGAGATAGGTTATGGTCATTCCGGCAGTAGTGCCTGCAAAAGCCACAGCAACCAGCGCCGGGAAATCCAGCCTCCCAGTATAAGAAAGGAAGCCTGCAAAGGCCATTGTTGTCTCC
>CAKMKL010000155.1 GCA_927443375.1 uncultured Paenibacillus sp.
AGCAGATTCCGTTCCAGCTGTGATGCATCCACAATATTAACCAGCGCTTCCGGCGATTCATCGATCAGATACTGCGCGGCAACGCCCTGGAAAATAATGAGCGATACCGTATACGCCAGCACCAGGGAATAGCCCATGGAGAAGAAGGTCCACTTCCAGGAAGCTGTTTCTTTTTTAATAACCCCTACAGTGGCCAGGCAAGGAATGTAGAGCAGGATAAAGGCCATGAAGCTGATGGAGCTCAGCGGTGTAAATACCTGTGAGATCTGACTTTCCAGTCCAGCAGTATCGGGAGTGTGATAGATGATATTCATGGTGGAAACAACAACCTCTTTTGCAAGGAAGCCGGGAACCAGCGTAGATCCGGCCTGCCAGGTTCCGAAGCCAAGCGGGTGCAGCAGCGGTGCAATCAGCCCGCCGAATTTAGCCAAAAAGCTGTTATCCATTTCCACATTGAATCCGGTGGGCCCGGCATAGGACATCAGCCAGATAATTACGGAACCGGCCAGGATAATGGTACCTGCTTTGCGCAGGAAGCCTTTGCCTTTCTCCCAGGTGCTGCGGCCAAGCGTCTTAAGCTGCGGCATGCGGTAAGGAGGAAGTTCAATGATAAAGACGGATGATTCATTCTTGAACAAGTGCTTAGAGAACAGCTTGCATAGAATCAGTGCGAATACAACACCAAGCACATACATGGACATGACTGCCGTTGCCTGCTGGGCCGGGAAGAATACTGCGGCAAACAATAGATAAACCGGCAGCCGGGCAGAGCAGGACATGAGCGGCATCAGGAGGGTAGTAAGCATCCGTTCTTTAGGCTGTTCAATGCTGCGTGCAGCCATGATAGCCGGAACATTACAGCCGAAGCCAATAATGAAGGGGATAAAAGCTTTGCCGTTTAACCCCATCCGTTCCATCGTACTGTCCATAAGCAGACAGACACGCGCCATGTATCCGGAATCCTCCAGGAAGGAAATCATCAGGAACAATATAAAAATCTGCGGAACGAAGACAATCACGCCGCCTACCCCGCCGATAATGCCGTCTACAATCAGCGCATGCGTAAACCCTGATGCCCCGATACTCTGGAGTAATGAATTGGCACCCTCACTGATGGGGCCGGTAATCCAGCCGTCTACGATATCGGATAAAGGTCCGCCGACCCAGTCAAACGTTGTTTTGAACATGGCGTACATAAAAACAAGAAATAAAGGAAGACCCAAAAACCGGTGGGTCAGGATGGAATCCAGTCTTTCCGTCAGATTATGAGGCTTCTGGGCTGTTGTATCCACTGCCTCAAGACAAACGGAATGGATGTATTCCTTACGGGTAGAACGAATCCATTGCGGCAGAGTCAGAGCCAGCTTCTTATTCTGCAGCTTGGTCTGACAGGCATCGCAGATTTCCATCAGGTGGCTGGTATTCATGCGTTTGCTCAGCAGCTCGAGCACTACAGGATTCTGTTCCAGCAATTGAAGAGCAACCCAGCGGTGGTTCGGTAAACCTGCAGTTTGCTGCAATTCATGTTGAATGGCTCCGATGGCTTGCTCCACGTGTTCCCCATAGTTGAGCTTAAAGGTTACTGCAGGGATGCTCGATGTTTTTTCCAGGACACTGAGTACTTGTCCGCTGCCTTTGCCGGTTCTGGCAACCAGCGGCAGTACAGTAATGCCTAAATGCTGCTGCAGAATCTCGGGATTAACATAAATGCCGCGGGCATTTGCAACGTCAATCATATTGAGGCCGAGCACGGTCGGCTTGCCATATTCCAGCAATTGCAGGGTCAGCAGCAGATTCCGTTCCAGCTGTGATGCATCCACAATATTAACCAGCGCTTCCGGCGATTCATCGATCAGATACTGCGCGGCAACGCCCTCATCACGGGAAAGGGGGTGCAGAGAATAAATTCCAGGAAGATCGATCAGCTTACCGGCGCCATTCTTCAGGCTGCCCACCTTTTTCTCAACGGTTACGCCTGCCCAGTTCCCTACATATTCATAGGAAGAGGTTAATGTATTAAAAAGTGAGGTTTTCCCGGTGTTGGGATTACCTACGAGTGCTATTGAACTCATGAAACATTCACCTCAATCATGGAAGCTTCCTTCCGGCGAATCGCGAACAATTGCCCGTTACATTCCAGTGTAATCGGACCTAAGAAGGGGCCTTTTCCTTTTAGACGGATCATAACGCCTTCGGACACCCCGAGATCTGCAAGACGGCGTCGCAGGATAGGGTTCATACCTTCAATTCTATGAATGGAGCCTATAGAGCCCGGTTGTAGGCGCAGTAATGAGCAGGATGTAGAGGCCATTTTAATCCCTCCAATAGAGACTGATAATCAATCTCATTTACTTTCTTGTACTGTAGCAAATTTTAATAATTTTTGCTGTGATTTATATCATAGCTTATGTGTGCTGAAAACAGTTATAGAAGAGAACAGAAATAATCTTTACATTTTATTCTTCACTACAGTATGATTGTACGATAATGATTGCATAGTAATCTTATGCTGGCGGAAATAATGTAGGAAATGTTGAAGGGAGAACAAAATGGTGAAGAATAATCAAAGCAAAATTGTCGATTGCACGATTCGTGATGGAGGACTCGTCAACAACTGGGATTTTAGCGTAGAATTTGTGCAGAATCTGTATGCCGGTCTTAATGAAGCCGGTGTTGATTATATGGAAATTGGTTATAAAAATTCTCCTAAGCTGCTAAAAGGAGCAGAAGATGCAGGCCCATGGCGTTTCCTGAATGATGATTTCCTGCGCAAAGTTATTCCCCAAAAGGGAAACACCAAACTATCGGCGCTGGTAGATATCGGGCGGGTGGACGAAAATGATATTCTGCCGCGCAGCGAGAGTATGCTTGACCTGATCCGTGTTGCCTGCTACAGCAAGGATGTCGACAAAGCACTGCAGCTTAGGAGAATTTTTATAACCAATTTCCATATAATCAACACCGGCTTCATTAAGACCGGCATACAGATT
>CAKMKL010000156.1 GCA_927443375.1 uncultured Paenibacillus sp.
ATTGACTCTGACCCGTTCATTCAGCTGATCGGCGAGCTGCTTCGGTGCGCGCACCAGTGCATGAGCCAGAAAAGCCGCATCGACCAGCGGCTGGCCTTCGGTCCGGAAATCCATGTAATCCGGTGAAGCCGGATCGGTAGCCGCATCAATAGCTTCCAGCATCAGCCCGGCATAGCGGGCTCTAAGCTGCTCCTCTTCTCCCGCCAGCCCTTCCAGCTCCAGCCAGGGGGCCATTCCGCAGGCCAGCCTGGCGAAGGCTTCGAGCTGGGCAAAGCTGCTGCGGTCATTGTGAAACTCCGTAGGTAATAATTCCTTTAATTTTCTCAGGCTAAGTGCCTCCAGGACCGGATGTCCAATCTGAAGCATTGTATCCAGCCAGTATTTACGCTGTTCCGTATCCTTCATCTATCGTTTCGCCCCTTTAATTGCGCAATCTTCTTCTATAGTTTACTGTTGTATTAATGCAATGTCTTTGCGATTAATGATGATTTGTTGCGTTTCTTGCGATGAATCTGAAGGGCGGCTATCCGTATGAAACATGCTGAGTATTATCAGGTGTTCGATGGCGATATTCTGGCGGGAATCGGCAATTCGCCGGTCTCCCCTACCCGGGATTTCCATATCCATGACCATTACGAAATTTTCCTGTTCCTGGGCGGCAAGGTGAACGGATTCGTGGATCAATACAGCTATCCCCTGCTGCGGGGCGATGTGCTCCTATTCAACAACCACGAGATTCATAAAATTATCAATTTGTCTCCGGAGCCCTATGAACGGTTAACGATTCATTTTAAATCCCCGCTCGTGTATCCCTTCTGTACCGCAGGCACGAATCTGCTGGCCTGCTTCCAGAACCGCCAGCCCGGAGAACATAATCTCGCACATATGGATGAGCCGAAGCTTACAGAATATATGGATCTGTCCTTACGTCTCATCGACCTGCTGGAACACCCGAAATACGGCAGCGAGGTGCTGGCACTGACTTATCTGATCCAGCTGCTGGTACTCGTGGGTGAGCTGTACAGCCATACCCGTTCCGCCATTCCGAGCATTATTTCATCACATATCCAATCCGCTATGAGCTATATAGACAACCATCTGCAGATGAATCTGTCACTGGAGCAGATTGCCGCGGAACTGGGTACCGATAAATATTATCTCAGCCATATGTTCAAGCAGCAGACAGGCGGAACGATCTACCGTTATGTCCTGCTCAAAAAGATCGCGTTAGCCAAGCAGCTCTTAACTGCCGGAACCTCCGTGTCCGATACATGTTATCAGACCGGCTTCAATGATTATGCCAATTTCATCCGTACCTTCAAGAACATCACGGGCGTCCCGCCCGGTAAATACGGGAAGCAAACGGAGAAGAAAGACGGAATATGACCGCCCTTGACAGAAAAACCCGGCAGCCTGCTCATCTCGCAGTCTGCCAGGTTCTATTCCGCCAGTCCCCATCCTCCTAACCTTTAATCCCCGAAGCCGCAACCCCCTGCACAAAATATTTCTGCAGCGCCAGGAATACTATGACTACCGGAATAATTGAAACTACACTGGCGGCCATGATCAGCCCGTATTCAGCTGAATATTGCGAAATGAACATGCGCAGCCCGATCTGAATTGTTTTTAAATCGGTTTTGGTCAAATAAATCATCGGTCCCAGAAAGTCATTCCAGGTAGAGACGAAGGTGAAGATCGTAAGGGTGGATAAGGCCGGCTTTGACAGGGGCAGCATGATTCTCGCCCAGATCCCGTATTCACTTAAGCCGTCGATCCGTGCCGCTTCACATAATTCATCCGGCACCCCTTGATAGAACTGGCGCATCAGGAACACCCCGAAAGCTGAGAAGGCCTGGAGCAGGATAATCGCCATATGCGTGTTGTTCAGTCCCAAAGAACGCATCATGATAAACTGCGGCACCATATAGGCCTGCCAAGGGATTGCAATGGTGGCAATATAGCCGAGGAACAGCACATTTTTTCCTTTAAAATGCAGCTTGGAGAACGCATAGGCCGCAAAGCTCGACGTCAGCAGCTGCAGGATCGTCACAATTACAGATAATTTGGCCGTGTTGTAAATGAAGCGTCCGAGCGGAATCTTGGTCCAGATGTCCACGAAATTCTCCCAGCGCGGATTCGCCGGAATCCACTGCATCGGGAAGGAGAAGACATCCTTATTCATCTTGAGTGATGAGGACAGCATCCAGAGATACGGAACAAGCATACAGAACACTGTCGCAAGCAGCAGAGCATATACAAGCACCATTGTGCCCATTCTGATTCCTTTATTTGAACCTGCCATATCGTTATTATCCTCCTATTGTCCGTACTTCTTCTCGCCGCGGAACTGGACGATCGTAATCCCGAGTACCAGCAGAAACAATACAATAGCCATGGCGCTGGCATATCCGTAATCTAGCGAACGGAACGCCGTATTATAGATTTGATAAACCATTA
Source organism: uncultured Paenibacillus sp. (assembly GCA_927443375.1). Lineage (GTDB taxonomy): Bacteria > Bacillota > Bacilli > Paenibacillales > Paenibacillaceae > Paenibacillus_AQ. Next base: position 2,458 of record CAKMKL010000156.1, read on the forward strand.
CTCTTGTAGAGTCGTTCAGCTGATTGTCGGCACCGGCAAACAGGTTGATAAAGATATCGTAGACCTTGAACGAATTGATCACCAGAATCATCAGGACAAAAAACGTCGTCGGTGCCAGCTGCGGAACCGTCACATTGCGGAATCTTCTCCAGGCATTGGCGCCATCCAGCTCAGCCGCTTCATACAGCTCAGGGTTGATGCCTTGAAGCCCTGCCAGATAGATCACCATGTAATACCCCATGTTCTTCCACACGGTAAACAGGATTACGGTAAACATCGCCCAGTGCTTATCTGCCGCCCAGCGGGGAAGATCCTCGATCGGAACGCCGGAAATCAGGTGCAGAATATTGTTGACGGGCCCCATAGTAGGACTGAAGATAAAGTTCCACACCGCCGCTACCGCTACCAGCGAAGCGACATAGGGAAAGAAGAACACCGTCCGCATGAAATTACGGGCAATAATCCTCTGATTGAGCAGGATCGCCAGCGCCAGCGCTACCGCCATGGTGAAGGGAACAACGCCAATTGTGTAAACAATGGTATTCCAGAGCGCTTTATGGAAGGTCGTATCCCTAATCAGGCGGGTAAAATTATCAAACCCGATGAACTCCATCGGATTGGACCCGTCCCATTTCACAAACGCCAGAACAAAGGCAAAGAACATGGGTACCAGGGTAAAGATCGCAAAGCCGATAAAGTTCGGCGCAATAAAGCTGTAAGCTACCAGGTGATCCCGGACGCCTTTGGACAGCAAGCTTTTAGGTGCTTTTTCAGGCTGCAATACGGTTTCATTCTGCATTCGTTCTCCTCCAAACCTTCCTTCTATGAAAAGGGCGGGTCTCCGCCCGCCCCCTGAGAACCACGTTATCCTTCCGATTAATTGTTCAAGAGCTCCTGCACACGGGTATTCATATCCTTAAGCCCTTCGTCAATCGTCGCGTTTTTAGTCATAATGTTGTCGTGGGCTTCGTTCAGGATCACTTCAATATCCGCACTCTTTTCATGCATCGGCATTTCCAGATAGGTCTTCACGGTTGTCAGGGCTGCCTTGCTGTTATCATCTGCAGGGAAACCGTCAATGGACGTAATGGAACTGATAACCTCATCATTCTTGATCGCCGGGATTGTACCGGTGGAAGCAATCACGCTTGCCCCTGTTTCGCCAGTCACGAATTTCATGAAATCAAGTGCAGCTTCCTTGTGTTCGGACTTCTGGTTCACGGCCAGGGAAGTAATTGTACCCAGTGTTGTTCCGGCTTCCACGCCTTCCGGATGCGGATACTTCACGATGCCCCAGTTGGTGGCCTGGGATTCGCCGCTTTTGACCTTCTCAATCTGAGTGGCGATGAACCAGCTGCCCATGTTCATCATGGCAACGGAATTATTGTAGAATACGCCGGAATAATGCGTGCTGGAGGTCTTCAGAGTGGCGTAATCCATTACGATGCCGTCCTCCTGCTCCTTCAGAATCCGCTCATAGGTCGGCTTCAGGAAGTCATAGTTTCCATCGACCACCGTGTTCTTGCCGTCCAGAATGCCGAACAGCTGAACCGCACTGCGCCAGGTATGATAATGGGCTCCGTATACCTTTTCTGCTCCGCTGCCGGAGGTCATTTTTCTCGCAAGCTCATCATATTGGTCGAAGGTCATATCGTTGGTCGGATACTCTACTCCGGCTTTGTCGAATAAATCCTTGTTATAGTAGACAATCCAGAAATCACTGCGGAACGGAAGCGCATACACTTCGTCGTTCACTTCAATCTGTTCAACCGTACCCCCGTACAGCGAAGGGTCGATGCTGTTTGCGCTCATGAATCCCTTAAGCGGCTCCAGGTGATTCTGCTTCACCAGATTGGAATATCCCGGGATATCCTTAATGGTAAGAATATCAAGATCCGCACCGCCGGACAGCTGTGTGCTCAGCATGGTCATATAATCGGTAGATCCAAGATCGACGTATTCGATTGTGACATTCGGATGCTCTTTTTGATAGGCTTCGATCAAAGGCTTGTAGTAAGCGGTAGCTTCCCAGTCCCACAGCGCCCATTTCAAAGTCACCGGATCCTGGCCCGGCTCAGCGGAAGCGCTTGCATTATTTCCAGTAGAAGGAGCCGTTGTGGCAGCAGCATTATTAGCCTCATTGTTGTTGCCGGAGCACCCGGCCAGTACGCTCAGCGAGAGCACTGTAGCAAAGGTCATACCGTATAATCTTTTGTGATTCATTTAAATATCCCCTTTTCCGCTTGTTTGGTTAACGATGAATCCTCTTCTGTTGCTAAGTCAAATTCTAACGGGTTCCCGGCCCGGATGGGATGTATTTTCAACTGCAGATCCTTCACTTTTATGTTCTTTTTCATCTTCCTCCGCGTTAGACCTGTAATTTTCTATCTAAAACCTGTAAAATTCTTCGTTCCTGCCTCCCCCTCTATTTTGCGTCACAGGAATATGCTATGGTGTTTATGTAACCGCTTCATTATAAGTGAAGGAGGATTCACAACGAGAAGACAGTCTACCATAAAAAGCCGCATTATTCTGATTATGATTATTTTTGCGCTGCTGATTGCCGCACTCCTGTCATTCTTCAGCTATGAGCTAATTTCCTATTATCAACGGAAAACGACCATCCAGGCGACGGAATTTAATCTCCAGCTCGTCTCCCATATTATAGAACAGGATTTACTGAATCTGTCTGCTCTCGCGATGACCAGCAGCACCAATTCGGCGACCAATACTTTGCTTACCGACTATTTCGGCTCACCGCAGGCCAAAGCCCGGGACGCACTCAATGTCTTCAACTCGATGCAGGAGGACTTCCGGATCAACCGCTCCAACAGCTATGTCCGCCGCCTGATCGTTACAGACAATAAAGGAAAGTTCCTGCAGGTGGACAATTCCGTCAGCACGTCGGTTCCGCTCACTATTCATAATATCGGACAGATAACCGGACTGAACAATAATGAGGCTGTAAAAGAATACGATCAGGTCATTAAGGACCCGCTCTCCACCTCGGTTGGAATTCCATATATTCTGCCGGTCTACGGAGAGCGGGCAGCCCGGATTGGAACGGTCTATCTGCTCGTCAATACGTCCGTTATTACCGATAAGCTGAAAGGCTACTCCCTCCCTGAGGATTCACGGCTGCTGCTGACGCTGGGAGACAACCATTATCAGCTCATTGGCGACAAGGTGCAGGACATCGGAGCGCCCTATGAACCGGTTCCTTACACGGATGATGAGCCTGTCGGCCCGCAAACCAAGCTGTCCACCCTCCGGCTGGAAGACGGGGAAGAGACTATCGCCGTGTCTTATCCGGTACGCAGCGGAGTGGTGCTGTCGCAGACCCTGTCCGGCAGCCAGTTCGCCCCCAAGGCAAGCATCTGGATCCCGATTATGCTGGGCGTATGTTTCATGGTTCTTGTCCTCAGCGGCATTATTACTATATATTTGACCCGGACAATCAGTCTTCCGGTGGAGAAATTGAAGAAGCGGATCGACAAAATCGCCCAGGGCAACTTCCTGCTCGACCGGAATATCGAATGGAACAGTGAGCTCGGAGATGTCGGCAGAGGGATCAACCGCCTGTCCCAGGACATCACCGCATTAATGGACAGCCGGCTGGCTGACGAGAAGCAGAAGCAGGAGCTGGAATACCGGATGCTGCAAAACCAGATCAATCCCCATTTCCTCTACAATACGCTGAATTCAATCAAATGGATGGCGACGATTCAGAATGCGACCGGGATTGCTGAAATGACCACTGCCCTGTCCAGGCTCCTGCGTAGTATTGCCAAGGACAACCGGCGTCTGCTGCCGCTGAAGGACGAGTTGAAGCTGCTGGAGGATTATTTTCTAATCCAGAAATACCGCTATGGCGGTACTGTCTCTATGGAGCAGACGATTTCAGACGAGGAGCTGCTGTCAGGCCTGATTCCCCGCTTCACCCTCCAGCCGCTCGTGGAAAACGCCATCTTCCATGGGATCGAGCCCAAAGGCAGAGGGGATATCATGATCACGGTGCAAAAAAGCGGCTTCGCCGATATTCTGGTCACCATTAAGGATAACGGTGTCGGCATGCAGGAGGAGCAGATCGCGAAGATCCTGGACGTGCGGGAGGAGGGCTCCACAGGGCTGTTCGAGAATGTAGGGCTCCGCAGTGTCAATGAACGCCTGCACCTGGCGTTTGGGGAGCCTTACGGCCTTTCGATCGAAAGTGAACCGGGGCAGTATACGCAAATGAAGATTCTGCTGCCGTTCCTGCTAAAGGAATAACCGGAATCCAGAGTGAGGAAGTGATGAGCTTGATCAAATTGCTGATTGCCGATGACGAAGCGCTCGTCTGTATCGGCTTGCAGTCCATGCTGAAATGGGAGCAGTATAACATAGAGATCGTCGGGATCGCACATAACGGAGCCCAGGAGGAAGAAATGATCGACAGCCTCCGCCCGGATATCGTTATCAGCGATATTAAAATGCCGGTTAAGAGCGGCCTTGCCGTTGCAGATTCGGTACGCAAAAAGCACGGCCGGCTTCCGCTGTTCATCATCCTGACCAGCTACGAAGATTTTGAATACGCTCGCGCAGCCATCGGAGTCCAGGCCACCGATTATCTGGTGAAGCTGGAGCTGACCCCGGACACACTGGCCGCATCGATTCAGCGGGCCATTACACTGCTGGAGGCTTATCAGACGCTGGAGAGCTACCCGAAGCTCGTCCACCGCGGCAATCTGCAGGCCCAGCGTGATAAGTTCTTCATCCGGCTGTTCAATAACCTGTTCGAGAATAAAAACCAGTATCTGCTGCAAAAAGAGGATTTGGACCTTGACCTCAGCGGCCCTGCCTATCTGGTCTGTACCTGCCGTATTCTGGGCCCGGACAGTGTCCCGCCGCGCGGGGATAAGCTGGTAGCCCTCTGCTCAAGCACCGTCCAAATGGCCAAGGATACCCTTACATCGACCAGGACCTGTTATGTTACGAGCCTGGATCTGCGCAACTTTGCTGTTGCCCTGCCTGTCTGCGGAACCGATCCGCTGGGGTGGATGCCGGACACCCAGAAGCTGCTGGCCGGTATGGCCTCTGTGCTCCACAACTATTTCAATGTAACGATTATCGGTGCGATTGGCTTTGCCGTTGAGGACCCCTATCTGCTGCGGGAGAGTTATCTCGCGGCCCGCAAAGCATTGCCGGCTGCAGTAAAAGCACAGTCGTTCGTATTCTTCGCCGAGGGGGAGCCGCTGGAACAGGATTATCCCCTGTTTGATTTCTCCGAATCACGCAGCGAGATCCGCCGAGCGTTTGAAGAGATGGACACTCAGGCGCTCTACGCCATCATCTCGCGAATGATCGAGATCTTCGACGGCCGCTCCGACCTGCTCGTTCCCGCCACCGACGCCGCCTGCAATATTCTTTATATGGCCACCTCCCTGCTGGCGGACGGGGAAGAGATTGTAGAACAGATTTTTGAGCATGAACCGGAGGGCTACCGCGCCATCTACCAGATGCATACGATTGAAGAGATCGCAGGCTGGCTGATCACATTCCGTGACGGCTGCTCCGCCATCCTCTCCACCAGAAGACAAAGCTACAAGGAGCAGATCGTCAAAAATGTCCAGGAGTACATCAAACGGAACCTCGGCACCAAGCTCTCGCTCAATCAGGTAGCCGATGTCTTCAATTTCAGCCCCAACTACCTGAGCCATCTGTTCTCCAAGATCGCCAAGGTCAATTATGTGGAATATATCACCGAGACCAAAATTACGGCTGCCAAAGAAATGATGCTGCGCGGCGAGGGCCGGATTTACGAAATCTCGCAGAAGCTGGGCTACGAGAGCGCCTTCTATTTCAGCAAGGTGTTCAAGAAGGTCACCGGCATGTCTCCCCGGGAATATTTGCAGCAGATGGAGACAGGTTCTCCGCCTGAACGCAGCCTACAGGAGAGGAGCCGCTCCTGAGCTCAGGCGGCGGCCCTTGTTTTTAGAGCTTGATTGACGGGCTCCACGAACGAACCGTTGTTCCAATCGCTGTGCTGTTTAAGCGGTAAATGTACTATAAAACACGAAAGATCCGAGTAAATCCCCCTTCGTTATTTGCGCTTACTTTGTGCTTCAAATCACCCTGTTCCTCCAGCAAAAAGCCGTATAGTTAGGGAATAAGTACCCGTAATACCCTATAATTTTTCGGTAGGAGGTCAATGATTCGATGAGGAAGTATATCCCTAACCAGCACGGTGCCTGGGCCATGCTCATCCTTCCCTTTCTGTTCGGAGTAGCAGCATCTGGGGGACAATGGATACATATTCCGCTGTTTGCCTGCTGGCTTCTGATTTATTTGTTCAGCTTCCCTTTGCTGCAGGGGGTCAAGAGCGGTAAATTTAAGCGCTATGAAAAGCCTTTGAAGGTATATGGAGTTCTGCTGGTGCCATTGGTCATCTATCTGGTAATCGCTGAACCGGTACTGTTATGGTTTGTTCTGCCGCTCCTGCCTTTGTTCGCTGTGAATCTTTATTTTGCCAAAACCAAAAATGAACGCGCCTTACTCAATGACATCTCGGCCATAGTGGCATTTTGCCTGATCATTTATCCGGTCTTCTATGTCGGTCAGGGGGAAAGCTGGCGGACAGCAACAGAGCTGCTCCTGCTGGCCGTACTGTATTTCGTCGGAACCGCCTTCTATGTCAAAACGGTCATTCGTGAACGCAACAACATCACCTTCTATTACGGATCTGTGGGGTATCATCTGCTGTTTGCAGCAGCCGGGCTGTTCCTCTTCCCGTCATTGGTTGTTCCCCTGCTGATTCTGCTGTTACGGGCAGCCATTGTGCCAAAGACCGGGATCTCAGCCAAACGTACCGGAATGATCGAAATCGGCTTCTCCCTCATGTTATACGTGTCTGTGCTTGTGTTGTACTTCTAATAAAAAGAATAGGCTGCAAAAAAAGAAGCTCTTCTCCCGTTAATCCGGGTAGAGGAGCTTCCTTGTTGTTGCGTTAGTTTATTCTACGATCATATCCTGGTTGCTGGCTCCCGGAGGTACGATGGGATATACGTTCTTCTCCTCGGTAATATCGAACTCCATTACGACAAGGCCGTCCGTGTGCAGTGCAAGCTCGATGATCTGCTCTGCTTCAGCAAGCGTATGGGCCCGGAACCCGTGGGCGCCAAAGGACTTGGCCAAGGCGACAAAATCCGGCGAGCTGATCCGCACCGAGGAATACCGCCGGCCCAGAAACAGCTGCTGCCACTCGTCATGATCTCCTGCATATTCATCTGGAAGCTGCCGTCTCCCGTGATACAAATGACATGGCGGTCAGGAAAAGCAACGGCGGCGCCGATCGCAGCGGGCAAGCCGTATCCCATGGTGCCAAGCCCCCCGGAGGTCAGAAAGGACCGGGCTTCCGAGAATTCATAATGCGTTGCGGTCCAAATCTGATGCTGGCCGACATCCGTAGCTATAATGGCATCGCCTGCTGTAGCCTTTTGAATGCACCGGATAACTTCCAGGGGGGTCAGCTTATCCTCTGGTTCCCGTCTTGATTTTGCAGAACGGCGGGACCAGGTTCCGATCTGCTGTTCCCAAGCGGAGTGATCCGCCGTATGTACGTTTTCCAGGAGTCCTGCGAGCAGTTCTGCACATGAGCCTGTGATTGCCAGGTCTATGGGGATGTTCTTGTTCAGTTCCGATGTATCCAGATCCACCTGGATTTTATAAGATCCCGGAGAGAATGCTTTGCGGTTGCCGGTCACACGGTCACTGAAACGGACGCCGAGACAGAGCACAACATCAGCATTCTGCAGCGCTCGGTTGGCCGCCACGGTTCCATGCATTCCCACCATGCCTAGATGAAGATAATGTCCGGACGGGAGCGCGCCCAGCCCCATGAGTGTACTGGCAACGGGAAGGTTAAAGCGCCCGGAGAACTCTTTTAATAGCGCTGGTGTACCATCTGTCATACAGCCTCCGCCAATCAGAATAAGCGGCCGCTGCGCCTGGCTCAGCCGCTCTGCCGCTACCTGAATATCCGCCGGATCAATGGCATGATCGGGCTCGTATCCCCGGATGAACGGCGGCGAACTCTGCATAGCAGTCTGGTTCTCCGCTGTGAACTCCGCATTCATCACATTCTTCGGCAGGTCAATCAGGACCGGCCCCGGCCGCCCTGTTGTCGCCACATGGAACGCTTCATTAATAATTCTCGGCAGATCGGCAATCCGGCTCGATCAACAGCTGAAGCAGCGTTCCGCCGACTAACCTCCAATATAGGACATGCCGATCTTGGTTCTGTTCTTCACGGTCTGTTCGGTCCGCTCATCGGAATAACGGTCACTCCGCTGCTCCCATACGTTTTGGATAGCTGCAAGCAAGCTTTGGTCACTTGCCCCGCTGCGGATCATCGCCTTGAGATCACAGCCGCTAGAAGCGAACAGACAGGTAAACAGTTTGCCGTCAGAAGACAGCCGGGCCCGTGTACAGGAGGAGCAGAACGATTCAGATACGGACGTAATAAAGCCGACCTCCGTGCGGCTTCCCTTGTACCGGTACCTTTTGGCCACCTCACCAAAATAATTGTGGTCCTGCGCTTCCAGCTCAAAGCTCCTTTGGAGGCGCTCCAGTATTTCCCGCTTGGTGACGACTTTATCATAGCTCCAGCCGTTATCGTTGCCGGCGTCCATAAATTCAATGAAGCGCAGCGTGATGTTCCTGTCTTTGAAGTAAGCGGCCATCGGCACAATCTCCGATTCATTCACACCTCTCTGCACTACCATGTTCACTTTAACCTCAAAACCGGTTTGAACAGCATGATCAATATGCTGCAAAATCGCATCAGGCTTATATCCCCGCCCGTTCATTCTGCCGAACAGTTCAGGCTCCAGCGCGTCCAGACTGACATTCAGCCTGCGGAGTCCTGCCTCATACAGCGGCACAGCGTACCTTCCAAGCAGTACCCCGTTCGTTGTCAGTCCGATATCTTCCACACCGCAGATTGAACGAATTCCCGATACAAGTCCGGGAAGATTCTGCCGCATCAGCGGCTCACCTCCGGTCAGGCGGATTTTGCTTACGCCAAGGGAGACAAACAGCCCCGTCAAGCGGTGGATTTCTTCAAAAGTAAGCTGCTGACTTGCCGGAAGAAAGGCGTAATCATCACCGAACACTTCCTTTGGCATGCAATAGGAACAGCGGAAATTACACCGGTCAGTGACTGAAATCCGCAAATCGTGAATTGGCCGCCGCAGCTGGTCTTGTAGCGGATGAGCACTCATCTGTCTGTCTCCTTTCCGGTAAGCTTACTGGTTCATCCGGTTATTTCTGCGTAATATCGCTGAAGGTACCCACATACCGCACATCTTCGCCGGTCTCATCCTTCACAGCGCTGATATTCAGCCACTGCAAATACTCTTCGCCGTTCTTGCGCTTGTTCCAGATTTCCCCTTGCCACATGCCCTTTTCCCTGATTTCCTTCCACATACCGAGGTAAAAATCCTTGGGTTGGCGGCCCGACTTCAGAATGCTGGGCTGTCTGCCGAGCACTTCCTCTTCGGTGTAGCCTGTGAGCTTCGTAAATGCCGGATTCACGGACTTGATCAGGCCCGATATATCCGTTACAAGAATACCCTGCCCGGTGGAGTTGAACACTTCAGCCGTAAGCGCAAGACGGTCCTGAAAATAGAGCCACACTACCAGCACCAGACTGGCCAGCGCCACCTGTGAGAGCAGCATGAACCCGATCGAATATTGCCCGGTAACCGAATAAATCAACGACAGCATAATCGGAGGGAAAAAGCCGCCCAAACCGCCCATCATCGACACGATCCCGTTGGCAATCCCCGCCTGCTTATTGAAGTACAGGGGCACTAATTTGAAAATAACCCCGTTACCGATCCCCGCACTGACAGCAATCGCAAGGCAACCCGCTGTATATAGGCCCATATCCGGCATAAATGCCAGGATGATTGCTGCCACCGTATAGATACTGAAGGTGCCGATCAGGAGAAACAGAGGCTGAAATTTATCACCGAGCCAGCCGCCTATGGGCCGGAAGAACGTTGCCACGGCAATGAAGCCGGCGGTTCGCATGCCTGCATCCACCTTTTCCAGACCGAAATTCGAGACCAGAAAGTTCGGCAGATAAATGGTAAAGGCAACGAAGGAGCCGAATGTAATGAAATAGAAAAGCGAGAACAGCCAGAGCTTTTCATTCCTGGATACACCCCTGATCTGTTCGATAATCGGTGTTTTGAGCTTGGGCTCATGACGGTCACCGAAGAAGAAATTCAATGCGATAAACACCAGTAACAGAATCAGATATAGCTTAATCGCAGACGCCCAGCCAATCTGTGCAGCCACCATCGGAGCCGAGAAGGTAGTGACCGCCGTTCCGATATTCCCGATTCCATAGATCCCGTTGACCAGACCATGCTTCTCTTTGGGGAAATACTTGGGCAGGGAGGTAACGCCTACAGAAAATACAGCTCCGCCGATGCCAAGGAACACTCCGCCGATCATTAAATGGGTTACCGAAGAAGCTTCACTGATGAAATAGACCGGAAACAGAAGGAGAATGAAGCTGGACATAAAAATAATGCGGGCACCCAGAATGTTGGCATAGTACCCCAAAGGAATTCTTAGTATAGAACCGAGCACAACCGGAATAGCCGTAACCATCGCCAATTTTCCCTGCGGGATGCTGATATCCTCTGAAATAAAGGGCATCAGGGAAGAGATGATCACCCACACCATGAATCCGGTAATCAAGTTTAATGTTTGTAGCGGCAACTGCATTTTTTTTATCATTCGCCCCACCTTTTCGCCATGTATTCTCTGATCGTCTGTACAATACTTCCTGTATTCATTGTATCTGCCCATCCCCTGCCCAGATATAGGGGAGTCCCCTTTCCCTCACAGGGGAAACCCTGAAAATAAGTAGAAACAGCATTCCAGCCCTGTATTAGCTTCGGGGCTTAATCAGATATTTTGCGGGGACCCCGGAAACTATAATATTAAAATAAGCCGCCCCATTTAGGAGCGGCTTGTTCATTTCACGTTATAAGCGTATTCAGCTTTTGGCTTAGCCGCTCTTTGTCCTTCGCACTCAGCTGATGTTCGGCCATCGGAAAGATAACCGTTTCTTCCTTTACAAAGTGGACCGTTAGTACCTCAAAGGCCTCCCCTGCATCTCTGACAGCAGCACGGATATCTTCCAGAGACAGCAGGTCCGCCCCGCCGTCCGTGTGATGCAGGAAATTCCCGATATACCCGTCAATTTCGCGGTGTTCCTCCTGAATACCGACCAGCGGGCCTTGTTCAAACCCGATATAAGTGCCCAGCAGCGGGAAAAAATGCGTCTCTTCCTTCAAGGTATGCTTCTTCAGCGGACCGGTAAACTCCAGGATCGCCTGGCGCAGCTCTTGAAGCCGTATCCTGCCCTCATCCAGACGGATAGGCTCCTGTTCAAACCAAAGTACGATGGCATGCCATTCTTCCATTAAAAAAGATAAATAGCGGTGCTCGTTCTCAAGAATGCGCATGGCGGGCGTTGTGAACTGCAACTCTGCATATTCCGGCATGCAGCGATACCTCCATTCGCCGGTTAGAAATCCAGCATTTTTTTCTTCAAAGCATATTCGACCAGCTCAGGCCGGCTTTTAAGATTCAATTTCTCCATAATTTTCGCTTTGTGGGCTTCCACCGTTTTCACGGAAATGAACAGTCTCTCTGCTATTTCTTTGTTTCCGTAACCCTTAGCAATAAGCGGCAGAATCTCCAGCTCCCGCTTGGACAACAGCTCAAACAGATCTTCCGTCCCGGCGGTTTTCTCCTGCTTAATGAACTCACGGACAAGAGAGGTAGCCATTTTGGGATGGATATAGGTCCCCCCTTCATAGATGGTCCGGATGGCCAGCAGCAGTTCCTCGTCCGGCGCACTTTTGAGCACATAACCGGAGGCTCCGTTCTTCAATACATGGAAGAGGTATTCATCATCATCATGCATCGTCAGAATCAGGATTTTGGTATCGGGGTAATCCTCTTTAATCTTGCCAGTCGCAACCAGTCCGCTTTCTCCCGGGGGCATGCTTAGATCCATAATAAGAATATCCGGACGGAATTTGGCGACCAGTGCATAAGCTTCCCTGCCGTCTGCCGCCGCTCCGATCACTTCAATGTCATCCTGAAAATTGAGAATCATGGAGAACCCGCTGCGTACGATCGCATGGTCGTCTGCGATGACAATCTTCATCAGAAGCTCATTCCTTTCCTCGGGCAAATCCTACGGGTACCTGCAAAAGAATCCTCGTTCCCCTGCCTATCCCTGAATCCACATTGAAGGTGCCGCCCACCAGCTCCGCCCGTTCCTGCATGCCAAAAAGGCCAAGTCCGGTACCACTGGGCTCGTCACCCTGATTGAAGCCAATCCCCTCATCCTCAACCAGGAGGCGCAGCACACCGTCCTTTTCGGTAAGGGATACTTTGACTGTATCTACCTGGGCATACTTCAGGGCGTTCAAGACAGCCTCCTGGCACACACGGTACACAACGGTTTCGATCTCACTCTCATACCGTTTGTCCGCTAGCCGGGACTCGTATTCGATGGCAAGCCCATAGCTTTGCTCCATCCGCTTGAAGTGTGAGCGGAATGCAGCCTCCAGTCCGAAGTCATCCAGTGCAGCCGGTCTTAGCTCCACAGAGAGGTTGCGGATATCCTGCAGAAGCCTTGTCATGGAGACTTCAGTCTGCTTCACTTTCTTCAGCAGCTGCTCATCGGCTGTCATGTACTTCAGTACCCGCAGATCAATCACGGCGCTCATCAGCTCCTGGGCAACGCTGTCATGGAGCTCACGGGAAATCCGCTTGCGTTCATTCTCCTGCGCCTCAATGATATGCTTCATCATTTTGTTCTGATAGAACTTCTCTTGGGTTTTGAACTGTCTGGTTAAATCCCTAAGCATAAACACTCTAACATCATTCTCGTAGTCTATCGTGTGAAAGGTCGCAGCATAAGGAACGATCCCCTTATCTTTGGTTTCCAGATAGACTTGATAGGAAGTGAACTCCTCGGAGTCCGAAGTGCTTAAATAACAATCCAGACAAGTGCGAAGCTCCGTCTCACTGGTGTATCCCCGGCAGGTCCCGCAAAGGGCCTGCGGATTTCCCTGATACAGCTGCTTCAGAATATCCTTGTCAACGATATTCTCAGCAGCCGGATTCATCGCCAGCGCTTTCCCTTCCCGGTCAAAAAAGAACATCGCTTCCGTGCTATTCTGAAACAGCTTCGTCATGAGCAGGCTGGGCAGATCCTTTCCGGGTGTAATCAACTCAGCAACAAATCCTTCCCGTTCAAGTCTCCAATACCTTTACGCGCTGTCGCTTCCAGGGCCAGCAGCATTTCACCGGTTACCTCACGCTCTCCCCTGAAGCCGCCAAGAAGTACACCAGCGACGCGGGCATCATTCCACATGGGTACAGCACCGATGCTGTTCAGATTCTCCATCTTGGTAATGGGATAATTATATAAGGTATCAGGCTTCACATCTTTCTGCACAGAAGGGAGTAGAAACGGTTTTCCGGTCTTGAACACGATTCCCGCAATCCCTCTTCCGGATTGAAGAACGATCCGCCTGTAACGTTCATTCGTGTTCCCGGAGGCATATTTCCATCGGATAACGTAGTCATATTCTGCGGGTTCAGCCAGTGCCAGTGACATGAAATCATAACCTAAATCCATGCGGATCCGGTCAAGCTCCATCTGATAATCCACCTTATTGGTCATCGTATTCTCTCCTAATTGAACAGGGAAAGAAGTTCGCACCGCTCTCTCCTTTAATTCGATTTATTTCTTCTGTATAGAATATAACTTCTGCCTACATAATTCAACGGAACACTCCACACATGGACCAGCCGGGTAAACGGCCAAAAGGCAAAGATAGCAAACCCGGACAGAATGTGCAGCTTAAAGGAAAATGGCACATCTGCCATCAGTGACGGGTCCGGACGGAACATGAACAGGCCGCGGAACCAGACGGAAATCGTATCGCGGTAGTCAAATTCAGGCTGTACGGCATTCGTTACGATCGTGGAGTACATCCCCATAAATACGATGAACAGAAGGAGTGAGTTAACGATCAGATCCGAGGCGCTGCTGAGCCGGCGGACATTCTTAATCGTGAAGCGCCGCGAGGTCAGAATCAGCATCCCGAGCAGAGTGGCAGCACCGAAAATCCCCCCGATGTATACCGCTCCGATGTGGTAAAGATGATCACTTACACCAATGGCCTCCAGCCACGATTTTGGAACCGCCAGACCGCCGATATGGCCCAGAATAACCGGCATAATGCCCAGATGGAATAGGATGCTGCCGTATTTCAGCTGTTTCTTTTCTACAAATTCACTGGATTTGGCCGTCCAGTTGAACTGGTCTTTCCGGTAACGGAAGATATGGCCTCCGATAAAAATCACCAGACAAACATAGGGGAAAATGACCCATAAAAACTGACCGGACATATTCATTGATGGAGGGCCTCCTGTTCAGCACAAGCTTTGAATGTTTCGCGAAGTCCCTTCACCAGATGGAAATAGGGGCTGTTAACCCGTTCAAGCGCCTTGAGCAGATGATAGGTTCCATCCTCAAGAATCGCGATCAGCATCCGGAAATTCTCCGGCGCTCCCGGGTCTTCCAGCCATTCTGCGGCGTATAGAAATTCACACATGAGCGGAAGAAAATCGGGTAATTCGCCTTCAGGCATCAGAAGCCCGGACATTTCGTACAGAAGCTTCAGTTTGGCGAGCATCTGTCCCCGTTCTTTGGCATCCTCAAACTTAAAATAGGTCATATAAAGAGCGCAGTCCTTCTGGAAATCAAAGGTGGCTGCGTAGCTCTCCTGGATCTCATCCAGACTGAACTGTTGCATTAGCGTCCAATAGGTATGCACATGGGCGTAGCCCGGGTGACCGCTGTCAAACGCCTCTTCCAGAAAAGCCGGATGAAAATCCAGCTTTTCCGGGTACATGAGCTGCAGGGCGAAATATCCGAAGGATTGCTTGTAATCATGCAGTTTCATCAGATCAATCACGCCAAATCCCCCCGTAGAAATTCTCTTCGTACATCTCCTTGCCGGTCTTCATGGTGCTCTCGGCAGGGCTGGCCGGCCCGCAGCCGTCACAGCCGGATCCGGAACCCATATCGCCCATAGTGTTGCCGAAGCCGGCTGAGCCTTGGGCTCGGTAAGGATTCATATGCTGTTCCTTATGCGAGGTCGGGATAACGAACCGGTCCTCATATTTGGCAATGGCGAGCAGCCGGTACATTTGCTCTGTCTGATGTGCGGTCATTCCGACACGTTCAAGACGGCTGAGATCAAATTCCTGGCCTACGGACTTAGCCCGCATGTAGGAGCGCATCATCGCCATCCGCTGCAGAGCTTCCTTAACGGTCTGCGTATCACCTGCAGTCAGCATGTTCGCCAGATACTGGATCGGCGTACGCATCTCTTCGATGGCCGGAAAGATCATATCGGGATTCTTCAGCGAATCCTTGCCTTCAAAATAATTCATGATCGGGCTAAGCGGCGGTACATACCATACCATCGGCAGTGTCCGGTATTCCGGGTGAAGCGGGAAGGCCAGCTTGTGCTCGATGGCGAGCTTATAGACCGGTGAGTTCTGGGCCGCTTCCAGCCAATCCTCGGAAATGCCGTCTTTTCTGGCCTGGGCAATGACTTCCGGATCATGGGGATTCATAAACAAATCACATTGCGCTTTGTAAAGGTCCTTCTCATCCGGAGTTGAGGCAGCATCCAGAACCTTATCGGCGTCATACAGCAGGGCACCGAGGTAGCGGATCCGGCCGGTACAGGTCTCGGAGCATACCGTAGGCAGCCCTGCTTCCACGCGCGGGAAACAGAAGGTGCATTTCTCCGCTTTGTTGGTCTGCCCTTACAAAAAAGTGTACTTCAACTGGCAG
>CAKMKL010000157.1 GCA_927443375.1 uncultured Paenibacillus sp.
AATTCAAGCTGAGCTTGATTCCATCTGGTGTATTGTATAAAGAGAAAACTCGCTCATCGCCTCAGGTGTCATAACCAGCTGCTGATTCAGGCCTCCGTCACTCTGTTTGTCCGCATCTGCAGCTTCTCCCATAACGGCCAAGGCGTCTTCGGGGACCTTTTCCTCTACGGCCTTGTCACTGTCATTAGCGGGTGTATTGCCGGTATTCTCCTTGTCCCTCTGGGTTGCAGCTGGAACGGTGTCCTTCAGATTGTCCTTGATATCCGTAACATCCGCCTTTGCCCCCATTCCCGTCAGACTTTTCACAAAGCCTCCGATGCCCGGTTCCGGTCCATCCAGTTTAATATCAAAGCTTGCCAGAACAGACTGAATGTACGTATTGACTACATATGCGGTGGTCAATACGGACAGCGCGCTGGCCAGCACGACGATCAGGCATACGCCAATTGCACTTTTAACTATTTTCACCCTCATCTCTCCTTGCCCTCTGTCTTATCCCATTTCCCGTAAGATCAGTCCTTTAGCACTGTATTCTTCCAGTATTGACCAGATTGGACAGCGGGAAACATGCAGCAGGCAAAGAGAGTACCGCCATGGAATACACTATGTACAAAAAAAGGGCCCCATCCGGGACCCTTGTGATTTACAGCTTAGATATAGATAGGCAGTACCTGATTGGTCTGCTCACGGTTACGTCCCACAGAGAAGATCGCAATCGGAATGCCTGTAAGCTCGGCTACACGTTCTACGTATCGGCGTGTGTTGGCAGGCAGATCGTCCAAAGTCTTGGCTGCGGTGATATCCTCGTTCCAGCCTGGGAGCTCTTCATAGACTGCTTCACATTCAGCCAGCATTTTGAGACTGGCCGGATAGTGGGTGATTACCTCACCGCGGTATTTGTAGCCTGTGCAGATTTTGACTGTATCCAGGCCGCTGAGCACGTCCAGTGAGTTGAGTGACAGGCCGGTAATTCCGCTGACACGGCGGGCATGACGCACAACTACACTGTCAAACCAGCCGACACGGCGGGCGCGTCCGGTTACAGTACCGTAGTCATGGCCGGTCTCACGGATGTAATCGCCGGTTGCATCGTTCAGCTCTGTAGGGAACGGGCCATCACCGACACGGGTTGTGTAAGCTTTGGCAACACCGATAACCTGCTTGATCTTAGACGGACCCACACCGGAACCGATGCATACACCGCCGGCTGACGGATTCGAAGAAGTTACAAACGGATACGTCCCTTGGTCGATATCCAGCATTACCCCTTGTGCGCCTTCGAACAACACTCTGGAATCCGCATCAATTGCATCATTAAGTACAACCGACGTGTCGGTCACATAACCGCGCAGCACTTCTGCATATTCCAGATATTTCACCAGAATCTCTTCCACATCAAGCGGCTCTGCACCGTATACCTGTGTGATAACCTGGTTCTTCTCTTCCATTAAATGACGAAGTCTAAGCTCGAATTCCTCAGCGTCCATCAGATCGGCAATCCGGATACCGTTGCGGGCAGCCTTGTCCATATAAGCAGGGCCGATTCCTTTACGGGTCGTGCCAATTTTGTTCGGGCCTTTACGGTCTTCTTCAAGCGCATCCAGCAGCATATGATAAGGCATAATGACATGGGCACGATCACTGATCACCAGGTTCTTGGTATCGAAGCCGTTCTCATGAATATAATTAATTTCTTGGATCAGGGCTTCGGGATTGATCACCATTCCGTTACCGATTACGCAAGTTTTCTCTTTATAAAATACACCAGATGGAATCAAGCTCAGCTTGAATTTCTTCCCGTCAATCAGAATCGTGTGACCGGCATTGTTACCTCCCTGATACCGGGCGACCACATCTGCGCTCTCCGCCAGAAAATCCGTGATCTTCCCTTTGCCTTCGTCTCCCCATTGTGTTCCCACGACGACTACCGTTGACATGTTCATTCCTCCGTAGGTGCTAGCTTAGCACCATTATTTTTCATAATATGGGCTCTGTACAGCGTTCTTATGTACGCAGCCCTCCGGACGCTATGCGGTTTAACCCGCTAAAGCACAATAACCAGTGTAACAGCGGTACTTTTTAAAGTCAAATAAAAACGAACGATCACACAAAGAAATGTGCAATCGTTCGGATATTGTGCATAAATCGCCTAACCTGCAAATGGTTCAGCATGCGCACGCTCGTAGTTGACGAACTTGTTAAAGTTCTTCAGGAAGACAAGCTCTACAGTGCCTACCGGACCATTACGCTGTTTGGCAATAATTATTTCAATAATGTTCTTCTTTTCCGTGTCCTGGTTATAGTAATCATCACGGTACAGGAAGGCTACGATATCCGCATCCTGCTCGATTGAACCTGATTCACGAAGGTCACTCATCATCGGACGTTTATCCTGACGCTGCTCTACACCACGGCTAAGCTGGGACAGGGCAATCACCGGCACATCCAATTCGCGGGCAATCTGCTTCAGTGTACGCGAGATCTCCGATACTTCCTGCTGGCGGTTCTCCCCGCCCTTGCCGCGTCCCTGAATCAGCTGCAAGTAGTCGATGACGATCATGCCAAGGCCTTTTTCCTTCTTAAGCCTGCGGCATTTGGCGCGGATATCCGTAACGGTAACCCCGGGCGTATCATCAATATAGATTTCCGCCTCAGACAAGGACTGAATCCCCATCGTCAGCTTGGACCAGTCATCATCGCTCTTGAATTCACCGGTACGCATAATATTGGCATCCAGATTGGCTTCGGCGCAAATCATACGCTGTACCAGCTGTGGAGCCGACATTTCCAGACTGAAGATGGCAACCGTCTCTTTGGCGCGGACCGCCACATTCTGGGCAATATTCAGTGCAAATGCCGTCTTTCCTACAGAAGGACGGGCAGCCACAATGATCAAGTCATTGCGCTGGAAGCCGTTAGTCATATGGTCGAGATCGACGAACCCCGTAGGAATCCCTGAGGTTCCGCCTTTGTTCTGATGGAGCAGCTCTACGCGGTCAAATACCTGCATGAGTACATCGCGGATGGCAATAAAACCGCTTCCGCTGCGGCGGTTAGAGATTTCTAGGATCCGCCGTTCCGCATCGCTTAGCATGATGCCTACATCTTCACCGCCGGTATAACCTTCGCTGACAATTTGCGTCGCTGTGCGGATCAGCCGCCGCAGCATCGCCTTTTCCTCGATAATTTGTGCGTAATAGTCCACGTTGGCCGCAGTCGGCACTGCATGCGCCAGCTTAGCCAAATAGCTGACACCGCCGATATCCTCAAGCTCTCCCCTGTCCTGAAGCCGGGACGTCAGGGTAATCAGGTCAATCGGCTGGCTCTCTTCTCCGAGCTGCACCATCGCCTCAAAAATCATCTGATGCGGTTTATCGTAGAAGTCTTCGGTATTCACCCGCTCCATCGCGGTAATCAGCGCTTCATCATGCAGCAGAACAGCACCTAGTACGGCCTGCTCCGCCTCCAGATTCTGCGGGGGAACCCGATCGAAAAAGAGATCTCCACCCATGTTACTCCTCCGTTACCTGAACCGTGAGGTTAGCCTTTACTTCAGTATGCAGCTTCACTTGAACCTGAAACGTACCCACATGGCGGATCGGGTCGCTTAGCTCAATTTTGCGCTTGTCAATAACGATACCTTGGGCTGCAGCCAGGGTTTCCGCAATCTGCTTGCTGGTAATTGCACCGAACAAACGGCCGCCCTCACCCGATTTCGCTTTTAGCGTCAGTGTCAGCTCGTCCAGCTTCTTGCCGAGCTGCTGTGCTTCCGCCTTCTCCTGATCCTTGCGGCGCTGTTCAGCAGCGGCCTGGTTCTCCAGTGTTTTTACATTGCCTTCTGTAGCTGGACGAACCAGCCCGCGTGGCAGCAGGAAGTTGGCTGCGTACCCTTCCGATACCTCTTTAACCTGCCCCTTCTTACCTTGTCCCTTAACATCTTTTATGAAAATGACCTTCATTCGAACAGCCCCTCTTTCGCTTCAATTTCAGCCAGCACTTCCAGCAGTCTGGCCTCTGCTTCCTTACTAGTTCCTTCAAGCTGTACCGCAGCGTTGGACAAATGCCCGCCGCCGCCCAGCTTCTCCATTACGACCTGAACATTCATCCGCCCGAGTGAACGGGCGCTGATGCCGATCAGGCCGTCAGGCCGCTCACTGATGACAAAGGACGCCACCACGTTAGTCATCCCAAGCAGCGTATCTGCGGTCTGCGCGATAAGCAGCTGCGGGATTTTCATTCCCGGTGCGGTTACAACCAGCGCTATATGATCATACACCATTCGCGCATGCTTGATAATTTCCGCTTTGGAGAGATACTCCTGCAAATCCTCCTTCAGCATCCGCTGGATAAGGATTGTATCCGCCCCGATCCGCCGCAGGAAACCTGCCGCGCCTTCTGCACCTATATAAAGGACGTGCCCTGTTTCGTCTACGTCGTGCCCATGCCAATTCATTGATGATG
>CAKMKL010000158.1 GCA_927443375.1 uncultured Paenibacillus sp.
ACGGCAAATGACCTGGGAGGATCTGAGAAGTATACTTTAACAATGGAAGCGATCCAGCAAGGCCAGGTTTTTTATAGAAATGATAACGGCGTTTATCGGGAAAACAAGATGACGGAAAATTTTGTCCGCGAATTTGAAAAATTGGGCAATGAGAGCGTTATGGGTATTTACGGATCAGCCCATACCGGGCTTGATGAAATGGATCTTGGTACCCAGTCTGTCCCATGCATGGCCAATCAATTACAGGAACATTATGGCGACAATATTCATTCTGAGGATCTACTCTGAAAGTCTAAAGATATCGAGCCATCCAGAGTAGATTACATCAAAAACACTGAACGCGGGCTCATGCATCGGGTGTTAATGAAAGCTAAGTGGGAAAATAATGTGCCAGAAATTTGAGTTCGGTTGATGTAAAGGAGTTTCTAAGACTTGCAGCTTCAATCAAAGTGGAGAACACCATTATAATCGTGTTGATCTAACGAGAATCTTAATTCAATAAAACAGCGACAGCCTAGGATTTTTTTTCGTCCTCTGCTGTCGCTGTTTCAATTACCAGGGCCAGTCTAATATTTTGTTTTCTTTTAATATTAGCCCATTTTAACATTGGACGGCTTGACGATTACGGATTCGGTCAGCTCTTTGGCCTTAAATCTTCTATGGGCAGTGATCAGAAACGGAAGCCCGAGGGCGGTAGTCAGTGCGAGCGGCACAAACACTGCAGGACCGTTAGCGGCACCAAACTGATCTAGCAGCATGCCCCCAAGAATAGGCGCGATTACGCTGCCCAGGCCGTTGAAGCCGATAGTTCCGAAGTAAGTGCCTTTCCACTCCGGCTTGGCGATACGATCGATCAGCATATCCATCATGGTGAAGAGCAGTACCTCTCCAATCGTGAACAGGATGACACCGGCCATGAGGAGAGCGACTCCTCCGGCAATTCCGAATAGCAGCATGCTCAGCGCTACACAGATATTCCCGAGAATTAAGGGAACAATGGGCGAAAACTTGCTGGCCGTGCGGACAATTGGATACTGGACGACCAGCACGGTCACTGCATTTAGCGACAGCATATACGAGAACACCTTCCCGCCATCTGTAAAATGCGTATTCATCGCCAGATACTGTGCCAGTGTGGAGCTGAAATGTCCATAACCCAGTACACAGAAGATGGTACCGAGAAGCACAGGAAGGAATACGCGGTCCCGGCCGGCGGTTGCCAGTGCTGCGCGCAGTTTAGGTGCCTGAGCTTCCGAACGCTGCGGCAGCGTAGCATGGTGTACCCGGAATTGCATAAATAGGACTAACCCATACGCGATATAGACAACTCCGGCAATCAGGAAGGGAAAGGTCGATTTGGCTGAACCGAGCTGAAGGCCAATGATCGGACCGAAGACTACACCGAGATTGACTGCGGCATATCTTAGGTTGAATACGAGCAGCTTGTGCTCAGGCGGCGTAATATCCGAGAGCAGCGCTCGTGAGGTAGGCTCGAACACAGCGCGGCAAATCCCGTTCAATGTATTCACGAGGAAGAACACCCACAAATGCTGTGCGGCTGAGAAGCCGAAGAAGACACAGGCCCAGCCGGATACAGAGACCAGCATGACGATTTTGCGCCCGATCACATCGGAGATATACCCGCCATAGAAGCTGATCATCACGCCTGCAAGCGAGCTAACCGCTACTGTAAAGCCTGTCTGGGTAGGGGAAGCGCCGAGCACCTGGGTCAAATAAATGGATAAAAAGGGAATGCTCATTGAAGTTACCAGCCGTCCGAACATGGTCCCGATAATAATTGTCCAAGCCAAAGGGTGAATATGCTGCAAATGTTGTTTCATAATTCTGTGAATCTCCTAGTCTTCTTTCTGATTTTCGGGACTGTTAATCAACGCTTTGTTATGTATAATTGTAAAGATAAAAGGGGGAAATAAAAGTGTAAGTTTTCTATGATCCCTTTCACCTTTAAAGGAGCGATGAGCTTGGATAACAATATCTCTCATTTTCTCCGGCTGGCCGCCGAGGTTAATACACCTTTTAGAATACATGAGCCCCTGATGGTAAGTATTGAACAGCTGGCAGAGATTCTTTGCTGCACTCCGCGGAACGTGAAGTTTATCCTGCGCAAGCTTGAAGAGAAGTCGTTCATTCACTGGCAGCCGGGAAGAGGCAGGGGACACATTTCCGAGCTGACCTTTATCCGCAGCGTGGACGAGGTGCTGGAAGATGCCTTGCAGGAGCTAATCGGCAGGGGGAAGATTAAGCAGGGTATAGACCTGATCGGTCTGCCAGAGGTAAACGGTCCTTTGAAGGAACGTCTGCTGACTATGCTAAATAAGAAAATGGGCTATCATAGTGAGACTGAATCGACAGAGGGTCTTGATGTCCTGCGGATCACACGCAACCGTCATATGCAGAAGCTGGACCCTTCCTGCGTATATACCGCTTTTGAAGCCTTTCTGCTCGGACAAATGTACAGCACACTGGTGACTTATGAAGCATCCGGCGGCCGGTTTTTACCGGCTCTGGCCCATATGTGGGAAGTGAATGAGACCTATAC
Source organism: uncultured Paenibacillus sp. (assembly GCA_927443375.1). Classification (GTDB taxonomy): domain Bacteria; phylum Bacillota; class Bacilli; order Paenibacillales; family Paenibacillaceae; genus Paenibacillus_AQ. The sequence goes on from CAKMKL010000158.1 coordinate 2,561, forward strand.
CAGTTATATTTTTTATCTGCGCAAAGGCGTGCGGTTCCATCATGGCCGTGTCATGACATCCAGGGATGTCAAGGAGACGCTGCAGCGTCTAAAGGATCAGAACAGCCCGGCCTTATGGCACTTCCGTCATATTACTGGTGTAGAGCTGCTTGGTGATCACCGTATCCGCTTCGATCTGTCCACGCCGAACCGCTTTTTCCTGCATTTGCTGAGTTCAATCTATATGTCGATTCTTCCCTGTGATGTGGAGTTTTCCACGGACAAACCACTCGGAACCGGGCCATACCGGGTGATGAATCTGAGTGATGATGTTCTGGTGCTTGCTGCATTTGATGATTATTACGGCATCCGGCCGCTCCTGGACCGGGTGGAGATCTGGTATTTGCCAGATCAGCTGGCCAGTGAACGCCATTACCAGCTTCCGGATGCCGAGGAACTCCGCCCGGCCTCAGAACCATGCACGAATAACAGCATTGACTATCCGGCTCTGGGCTGCAGATACATCCTCACGAATTTCCGCAAAAATGGGCTTCAGCACAATCTTCATTTCCGGCAGGCAATGAGACTACTATATCACCCGCTTGCCTTGATCAGAGAACTGGGAGGCAATCGGATTACCCCTGCTGACAGCTTCCTTCCCTGGAGGAGCCGAAAGAGCCTCTGGGTTGAACCTTCACTTGAACAAGCGAAAGAACTGCTTGAGTTAAGCGGGTATAGCGGTGAAATCATCACCCTTGGCTACATTCCCAAGAAGGATGAACGGGAGGAAGCGGAATGGCTTCAGCGGCGCGGAGCCGGGATTGGCCTTAAGTTCAGACTGCTGGATTACAAGGATTATAACCTGAAAGAAATTATGTGCCAGGCAGATTTTGTGTTTGCGGAAGAAGTGCTGGAGGATGACTGGCAGTGGGGGATGATTAACTATTTTGTAAATAAGGCTAATCACTTTCATGTTTTGCTGGAAGACAGCCAGCGCGAGAGAATAGAGCAAGAGCTTAGTCAATTTGCAGAGCTGCCTGAAGATGGAAGATGCCGCCTGCTGGAGCAAATGGAAGATATTCTCAGCGACAATGCATGGCTGCTCTATGGATGCCATATGAACAAGAGAGCGCAGCTCAATCAGAGTTTGTTCGGCCTGCATACCGGATCCTTCGGGTTCCTCGATATTTCCAGACTGTGGATTAAAACGGGATTCCAGTAAATTACTATTTCGCTCAAAAATGTGAAACGGGCGGCTCCTCCGACCCGGCTTGTCTACTATGAAGATCTGGTGGCGACAACAGGGGGGCTGCTGGCCATGATCGCCGTACTGGTCACTGCGCTGAGCGATTTTCATCTGTTGGACGGAATCACAAGCATTTTGATTGCTTTTATGATGATCGGGGTAGCTTTCCGAGTAGGATATGACAATATGGTTGGACTGATTGGTGTCGCCGCACCACCGGAAATCGAGGATAAGGTAGCGAAGATCATCTTCGACGAGCCGCAGGTTGCGGATATTTTTCAGATGCGGATTCTCCAGGAGGGGCGTTATTATCATGTAGAAGGACTGATCGAGCTGCGGCGGGGCTTATCGCTGGCAGATGCCGACGATATTAAGTTCAAGGTGAGGGACAAGCTGCTGGCCGACCCGCATATTTCGGATGTTACTTTAGGGATTCTGGAGGATAACGGAGTCCGCAATTGGGTGCCGCAGCATGAATTGCAGGATTTCACTTAAATGTAATAATAAAGGGGAGTACCGTGCAAAACGGTGCTCCCCTTAACTATGTGTGCTATTCACAGCCTGCGTTAAGCGGGGGCTAAACGGTTAAACCGCCTGCTTACCGTCACACTTTTTGCAGACATCCAGCTTGCCGCCGTCGGCACTTTTGCCGATATAGAGCAGTTTAATCCGTGTGCTTCCACAGATTGGACAGGTTCCTCTGCTGCGGGACGGCGTCCGCCAGAGTGCTTTGCCGCGTTTATTCTTGGACATAAGGTTTCCCACCTTCACTCGTAATACCCTATCCTATGCCTGTCCCGGCAAGACTAGTACTTTTCACATTGACATACCAGTTATTACTAATATAGTGTGAAAGTTGTATTTCATTAATCATCCGGAAAAATATATTTCAGGAGGAAGCTATGCACACTTCGGTTTATATGGTAAGACATGGTGAATCACCAATGAATGAGAGCAGCAAAAACGAAAGAACCAGAGGTTTGTCGGAAAAAGGGAAAAGGGATGCTCTTCAAGTAACTGATTTATTGAAGGAAGAAGATATAGAGATTTTTGTCTCAAGCCCTTATCTAAGGGCGGTTCTGACCATCGGGGATTTGGCTGGGGCAAGGGGCCGAGAGGTGCTGTTATACGAAGACCTTAAAGAAAGAATCTTTTTAAATGAAGATAAACGCTTGCCTGATGAGGAGTTAATTCCACTATTGGAGAAGTCATTTATTGATCCTGATTTTTCTTTGCCGGGGGGGAGAATCGAATGCCGAATGTCAGAGCCGGGCTGTAACCGTTTTAGAAGAGTTATTAAAGAATTATAACGGACGGAAGATAGCTGTAGGCACACATGGAGCCGTAATGACTTTGATTATGAATCATTATGACACAAAGTACGATTTGGATTTCCTGCTAAACATGTCCAAACCAGATGTATACAGGCTGGATTTTAACGGGACTGAGCTGATCGAGGTTATCAGATTGTGGAATTAGCAGTTTAACTACTGAAGCACAGGCAGCGCCAGCCGTAAGGTATTAGATTTGCGGGCTGGCGCTGCTGCGTTTTACATACTTTTCTGGTATTGGACCATCAGATAATGACTCATGAAATGGTATATCAAAAATACAACAACTACAGCAAGTGTCACCCATAAAGGGGCTGAAATAAGAATCGTAATATAGGCGATCGCCATAATCAGCCATTGCGTGATGTCAGCAGCCTTGGCTTTGGCCCGGTTACGGATAACCGTATTCCGTTCATCGTAATAATCGATGGTGGCCTGCTTTTCAAGCTCAGGGTTTTTGCGTGCTGCACGGTTCATTAATAAGTTGGATATACTAACCCCCGCACTGCCCGCCCCGATGCCGATCAACGTACCCGAGAGAGCCTTGAATTCCTCATTGTTAAAAAAGAAGCTTGCCGCAATTGCGCAGATTCCAATGAACAGCAGTACTGCGTAGAAAGCCGATGATCTTCTCATTTCTGTTCCTCCTCGTAGATAAAAATCTCCTCAACGGACAGGTTGAAATAACGGGCGATTTTTAAAGCCAAAATGATGGAAGGGTTGTATCTCCCATTTTCGAGCGAGCCGATGGTCTGTCTGGATACCTCAAGCGCTGCTGCAAGCTCCTCCTGCTTAATACCGTGCTGTTTGCGTATTTCCTCAAGCCTGTTTTTCAAAGGATCACCTCACTGTGAAGGATGGAAAGTATACTTTCCATATCTAAAATATCATTAAAAACAATAAATGTAAAGCCTGCTTTCCATTTTGTTGAGTAAGATGTTGAGTGTACCACATCTTTAAATGCTTCGTCATTTTGGTCAAAAAGCAGCTCATTTCAGCCTGAAAAAACAGCGTATAACATAAATTATACGCTGTTTTGTTTTATATCCATTTTCATTACAGTTCGCGGCCAAGTCCCGGTTGAAAAAGAGCATAAATTAACATTTTATACCATCTGTTAACTCGCTTACCCCATCTATTCCCGGCCCATGCTATAATGATTCAAAAACAGGCAGGTGGAGAGTTTTGAAAACAGACAAAGCAGCCTCCAGGCAAAAATGGAGATCGGACAAGCTTTCACATTTAGGCTCATCGATTTTTTCGGAGGTGGCCGGCTGGAAGGAGGAAGCCCGGAGTTCAGGTCTGGATGTCATTGATCTTGGAATCGGCAGCCCCGATCAGGCACCCGTTCCTGAGATACGTCAAGCTTTGAGTGCAGCCGTGCTTAGAGAGGATAGTTATTCTTATCCGGCTTCCAAAGGAAGTGCTGAATTCTGTGAACAGGCGGCGAAGTGGATGAATTGGCGGTTTGGGGTAGAGGTTGACCCGGAGGAGGAGCTGATATCTTTAATGGGTTCGCAGGATGGCTTGGCCCATCTCGCCTTAGCGTTGTGTAATCCGGGTGACCTTGCGATTGTACCTGACCCGGGTTATCCGATTTATACAGGGGCACTTGCGCTAGCCGGAGTAAGAGCCTGGCCGCTTTCGCTGCTTGAGGAAAATGCGTTCCTGCCGGATTTGGACAGCATACCGGAGGCAGTATGGCAGGAAGCAGTCTTTATTCTGCTCAGCTTCCCCGGAAATCCGATTTCTGTTACCGTAGATCTTACTTATATGGAGAAGCTGGTTGCCCTCGCGCGCAAGTGGGATGTATTAATCATTCATGATCTTGCCTATTCCGAGATGGGTTTTGATGGTTACCGGCCGGTAAGCGTTCTGCAAGTGCCTGGAGCTATACATACGGCAGTGGAGTTTCATTCCTTTTCCAAAAGCTTTAATATGGCCGGCTGCCGCATCGGTTTTATGACCGGTAACCGTGAAGCCGTAGGGGCACTTAGGGAGCTTAAAAGCAATGTGGATTATGGTGTGTTCAATCCGGTGCAGGAAGCTGCGGTTCTGGCGCTGGAGTTGGCGATGCAGGGGGATGGTCGGCTGGAGGTGGCCCCGCTGTATGAGCGCCGGCGGGATCTGTTTATTGAAGCGCTAACCAAGGAAGGATGGGCCGTTCCCAGTCCCGCAGCAACGATGTTCATCTGGGCACCGCTGCCTGACGGGTATGCTTTTGCGGGACAGGAGGGACGGTCGCGGCAGTTTGCCCATGAGCTGGTGCTGAAGACCGGCGTGGTGGTCATCCCTGGCGATGCTTTTGGGGCACAAGGGGAAGGCTTTGTAAGAATTGCCCTGGTGGAGGATGAAGCACGGCTTCTTGAGGCTGCCCGAAGAATTGGCGAATATTTGCGGACAATTCGATAGACAGTGAAAAGGACTTCCGGGGGAAGTCCTTTTCTTTATTTCGGCAAAGAGACTGCGAACAGTTTACTTTCAAACCGGATCAGCGCTGTTCCGTTATCAATTGCTATATTGCCGAAATAAGTATAGGATAATCCGGTGTTAAACTGGCCGAGCGATGCTCCAGACTCCGCATCCATGACCGAGAAGCTTCCGTCCTCATAGCTTGCAAATACGTAATGATCTTTCTTTTCCACTTTGACGATTTTGCTGGAGGGAGTAATGAACGTTACAACACGGTCGTCTGGGAGATTGACTCCAGTTAATTGGGTGCCTTGCTGGAAAAAGGCCATTCCCTCCGCAGGGCCAGCAACCCAGGTTCCAAATCCGTCATAGCTTTTGGAGGCAGCTGGAATCCTTTGGCCACGTGTGAAGCGGGTAAGTGAAATTTCCGACTGATCAAGATCTCCACTTGCCGTATAGATATAAGGCTTATTAATAAAAGTGTAGAAGCTGCCCATACGTTTGATATCATCCAGCGGCTGATAGTTTTCCTCCCCCGTTATTTTTCCGGTTGCGGGGTCCATTTGCACTAGAGTCAGCAAATGACCCGGCACAAGGCCCGCTAGTGTCTTGTATGGCTCCCCAGCCCGCTTCTGCAGGACGAAATTCCCCCCATCTACAGAGATGAGATCATATGTTCCTTCGGTTCTCCATAACTGTTTACCTGTTTCTGGATCCAGACCATAAAATTGCGACCGGATATTATCGACTGTGCTGGATACAACTAGAACGCCTTTATATTCACCATAGAGGCTTCCTGCGTACATGGGGATCTTTGGATTTTCCCATAGCTTCTTGCCTGAGACGGGATTGTAGGCGATAATGCCTCCGCGCTCATTGGCAAAAATAACTTTCCCGTTAATCAGACGGGCTTGCCCGCCGACTTCCATCGGGAGCCGGGCTACCTTAACCTTCCAGATCAGCTTGCCGGTAGTGGCGGAGATTTTCAGTAGATGATCACTGTTAGCGAAGACAAAGACAGAATTATTCGTTACAATTTGCGGATTGGCAGCATTTCTATAAGACCAGAGCAGTTTGCCTGTGCTGATATTTTTGGCGTACAGGATATTGTTGGCAGAATAATAGATGGCGCCGTTCGAGACGGGCTGTTTCCCGGCACTGAATCCGCCTCCGTCTGCTTTTGCCTGCCAGCGCACTTGAATGGCTGCAGGTTTTGGGGAGGGGGAGGCCTTTGAAGCTGCGAAAAGTGCAGAGCGGGTATTCAGAGGATTGATAATGGATGAACTGGCATCTGTTATAGAAGCCATACTGTAAACAAAGAGGCCGGAGGCCAGAATTGCCGTAAGACCAAGTTTAGACTTTGACAAGCAGCTCAACTCCTTATTTTTTCTCATATGAGTAGACTTCCTGATTACAATAAAGTTTCTTGATTATGGAAAAGAACATTATGTAGTTAACATATTATATATTATGTAACCTTAATATCATTTTAGTTCATGTGCACACCCAAAAACCTGGCCAGTTCCGGAGAATTCCAGGCTGACCAGGCTGTTATTGAAATCTGTAGCAACAGGATTTATTGCTTCAGCCAAGCGGTTGCCAGCAGCAAGGCACCTTTTTTAGCCTCTGTATCCGCCAGTGCATTCAGCATAACAAAATCATGGATGATACCCTGGAAACGCACAGCTGTTACGGCCACACCAGCTTCACGCAACTTATTGGCATAGGCTTCACCCTCATCGCGCAGTACATCTGCTTCTCCGGTAATGATCAGGGCTTCCGGCAGACCGCTAAGCTGCTCGAGACTAGCACGTAGCGGGGAGGCAGTGATTTGTGCGCGTTCCTCGGGACTAGTGGTGTACTGATCCCAGAACCACTGCATGCCTGTCCGCTGGAGGAAATATCCCTCGGCGAACAAGTGATAGGATTCGGTATCAAATGAGGCATCCGTAACCGGATAGAAGAGCAGCTGCTTGGCGATCTTCGGCCCGCTGCGTTCTTTTGCCATCAGGGTAATGGCCGCTGTCATGTTACCGCCGACACTGTCACCTGCTACCGTCAATTTTCCGCTGTCCAGTCCGTACTCTGCGCCGTCCCGGGCAATCCATTCCAGCACTGCATAGATTTCTTCTATAGCTGTTGGATATTTGGCTTCCGGTGAGAGGCTGTATTCCGGGAATACTACAGCCGCTTCAGCGCCGACAGCCAGTTCACGGATGAGCCGGTCGTGGGTATGGCTGTTGCCGAATACCCAGCCTGCGCCATGGATATAGAGAATTACAGGGAGAGCTTTGCCAGTTGTATTCTGCGGACGGAGAATCCGCACACGTACCTCACCGCCGGGACCGCCGGAGACAGTAAGATCCTGAATGTCAGCCTCAGGCTTATAAATTTCGCCGGATTGTACGCTGTTAACAGTCTCGCGGCCTTTTGCAAGACCCAGATCAGGCAGAAAAGGGGGCTCCGAGTTATCATTGGCAAATTTTAGGGCTGCAGGCTCTAGAATGATCTTTTTATCTGACATAGTATGTGCATCTCTCCTTTAATCTGAAAATTGGTAGACTCTCTCCACTCCATAAACAGATTTATACCTTCTGAAACAACGGAATCTTTGGTTTTAGACATAACGACCGGGTTGAGAATGTAGAACGTCAGCAACATTTTCCATATTCTGCGTTTATAATGAGATGAATAGAACAGGCCGCGTTATCCTTGAGCTACAAGGATGACGAAGCCTGTTTGTATTGGATAACCGGTTTTGCGTATGTTTAGATTGCTTTGGACTTCTCCTGCCGGGTATTTACCTCTGACAGGTCAGTAATAGAAGTATGTTTATTTCTTAGTAAAATAATAATGGTGAAGACCGCAGTGATGACCAGCGGATAACCAATCGCCCAGCCGGTAAAAGGGAACACAGTTACCGTAGCTGCAAAAGAAATCCAGCTGATTATGACACCGGAGCGGTGGCCTTTGAGCAGCCGGATGCCTGCAGCACAGCCGCCGATATAGGTCAAAATAAAAGTGGCATTAGGGAATTGGATCAAGGTTGTAATGGACAATAGACCACTGCCATACAGGAATAATACGGCTGCAAAACAGGCCAGCAAAAATCCTATGGCCCCGGTTGGTGTATGATACCGCTCCGATAAACGGCCCATCCATTTCGGGGCATATCCTTGACGGGACAACGCGAATGCCACACGGGAAGCTGCACCGGTATAAGCAATAATCGTAGCGGTACAGATGAACAGCCCAGTTAGCCCCGCTATGAATCCGCCCCATGAACCCAGCGGCTGGCTGATGATCCAGACCAGCGAGGAGTCTGCTCCGCCCCGGAGGTAGCTTTGGGTGCCGACGGTGGCCAGTGCCGACAGGAAGTAGAGGACTCCGACGATAATGGCGGCAATGGTGACGCCTTTAACCGCGGCACGCTGCGGGTCCTTAAATTCTTCAGACAGATGCGATACTGCTTCCCAGCCTATAAAGCACCAGAACAGAATCGCCGCAGACTGCCCGATACTGGTCCAGCCGTGAGGCATAAATGGCGTGAAATGTGAACTTTCCATCCGCGGCAGCGCTGCGGCGAAGGAGAAGACCAATACGGCAATAATGGCGATTACGACAGCGATCTGTACTTTACCCGCTACCTGCATGCCGATCCAGTTCGTAATCAGTCCGATGGCCAGCATGCCTGCAGCTATCGCAATTCTTGCCCCGTCACCCCAGCCAAGGGCTGCTGTCATATAACCCGCTCCAGTCAGAGCAGCTACCGGCCCGCCGATCGGAACGGACATCAGAAAGAACCAGCCGACCAGGCTCCCGGCTTTCGGGCCGAAGGCCAGAGTGACGAAATATGACACCCCGCCTGCGTTCGGGTATTTGGCGGAGAGCAATCCCATGGACAACGCCAGGGGGAGAATGAGCAGGGTCATGAACCCCCAGGCCAGCAGGGAAGCCGGGCCGGACATTTCCGCCGCCAGACCGGGAACAATCAGCACCCCCGATCCTAGGACGGCGCCGATGTAAAGGGCAATCGCCTGCGGCATCCCGATATTACGCTCCAGTGAATGATTTTCCTTCATATAATAGTCCTGCTTTCCTTGTATTTAAGTATAGAGTATCAGATAATGAATCCATTGGAAAAACGGAATTATTAAATACTATCCATTCAAAATACCGATAATAGCATGAATCAGGGAGGGTTACGGACGTTCTATGGAATCACGGCATTTATTCACGTTCCTGGTTGTAGTGGAAGCTGGCAGTTTCACGCGGGCCGCCCAGAAGCTGGACTATGCCCAGTCCAGTATTACAGCACAGATCCAGTCCCTGGAGGCTGAGCTCGGCCAGCCTTTATTTGACCGGATCGGCAAAAAAATCATGCTCACCGATGCCGGACGCCGTTTGCTTCCCTATGCGCAGGAAATCTCGCGGATGCATTCTATGGCACGCGATGCACTGCGCTCAGAGACGGAGCTGTCCGGTGTACTGCGCATCGGTGCGCCAGAATCGCTGGCGGCCTTCCGGCTGCCGGGAATTATTAAGGAATTTCGCGGCTGTCATCCGCAGGTTCAGATTACACTGAAGCCCGGCGCTTGCTGGGAGCTGACCGATTTTGTCCGTACAGGTGAGCTTGACGTTGCTTTTCTGCTTCAGCCAGAGACAGAATATAAGGATCTACAATGCGAGACGCTGATTCATGAGGCCATGACAATGATAGCACCAATGAATCACCCGCTTATGAGTGCAGCTGAGGTCGAACCGATTGATCTTAAAAATGAAACCATTCTCCATACCGAGACAGGCTGCACCTACCGGACGCTTTTTGAGCGTCATTTGAACAGTCACGGCGTATTTCCCGATCCGAATCTGGAATTTTGGAGTATTGAAGCGATTAAGCAGTGTGTGATGTCGGGACTCGGCATCTCCTTCCTGCCGCTGATAACGGTGAGAAGTGAGCTGGCAGAGGGCAAGCTGGCCCGGCTGAATTGGAATGACGAGGCGCAGCGTGTAGCCACGCAAATCGTCTATCATCACAAAAAGTGGATTTCACCTGCACTTAATGAATTCTTAAACATAGTCCACACACATGCTGTCAAGTGGCGGGAAGAGGCGGGGCCAACAGCTGAGATTCAGTTGTGATGAATTAGGAAAGAGAATAGATTTTACAGGGATTATGACTATGGTACAATAGGATTTCGGAAATGGGGGGATACTGATGAATGATTCAGAATCAGACTATGAGGAAGAGCTGGAAGCTTTTTTGATCTGGATGAAGGATGCCGGTTATACAGCATATACACAGAAATCCTATCTGGCCGATGTACGCGAGTTTATGGAGGGTCTGCACGGCAAGCCGCTTGAATCCGTCAAAAAACTTCATGTTGTCTCCTACCTGACATCTGTCCGTGAACGTGGGGTGAGTGATGCTACACGTAACCGCAAACATGCCTCGATTAACTGCCTGTTCAAAGCACTGATTGAGCTTGAGCTGCTAAACGTCAATCCGGCGGCAGGCATTAAGAAGTCCAAAACAGAAAAGAACCGTGAACCTGTCTATCTGGATGAAGGCGACCTGCAGCGGTTTTTATCTGCTATAGACGGCAAATACCGCAGCCGCAATCTGGCTGTCTTTTTACTCATGTCCTATATGGGACTGCGGGTAGGGGAGGTTCATACGCTTAATCTGAGTGATTACAACCCGGAACGCCGCTTACTCCGTGTATTCGGGAAAGGTCGGAAATGGCGCAATGTTCCGGTTCCGGAGGATATAGCTCCTTATCTGGAGCAGGCAATGAAGGAACGGCTTACCCCGTGGCGCAGCAAAGAGGAAGCGATGTTCATTTCCCAAAAAGGCCGGAGGCTCTCCATCCGTGGTATCCAGGGGATCGCAGCCGATACCTTCGGACGGTTTCAGAATGGTGTACCTGAGGCGCAACGCCGGCCCTATTCAAGTCATAAGCTGCGGCATTCCTTCGCTACTATGCTGCTGCGCAAGGGTGCGGATTTGCGCACGGTTCAGGAGCTGCTGGGTCACTCGTCTATTCAAACAACCACAGTATATACACATATCACAAGCCGCGAGAAAGAAGAAGCGATGGCCAGACTGCAGATCAGCAGACCAATGATGGAAGCACTCTCGTCAAAGTAACATAATCTACATTATGTAAACATACATAAAAAAGCTGACGGACAAAACAGTTCGCCGGCTTTTTTTGTCTTCAAATTATTGCTGCAACAACCTCAGGCATTATTCATAAATAAATAACTTGTTATTACATTGTTTTTGAATTATCCTAACAAAAGATAGATATAAAAACTTTTATTATAAGCAGCGTTGAGAGAAGCAAGTTACGATCATTTAATAGGAGGACTGGACTGTGAAAGAACTTTTTTTTAAAGGAATGACCTATGGCTGGGAATCAACGCGAGGGGCGTTCAGACAGCCGTATGCGGAGGATTCATTACGTAAACTGGCAGAGACCGGAAGTGAATGGATTGCATTATCCTTCTGGACATGGCAAGATACTGTGCACTCAACTAATATTTATTTTGATTATGGATATACAATGACTGACCGGGATATTGAGCATGCCGTGCGTCTGGCGAAGGAGCTGGGGCTGAAGGTATGCCTGAAACCGGTAGTAAATTCAAGGGACGGCATCTGGAGAGCGCGGATCGGTTTTCCTGAGGAAGGGGATAGTTACTGGGAAGCCTGGTTCAAATCCTATACGAATTTCATCAAGCATTACGCAGAGCTGGCAGAGGAGCTTGAATGTGAAATGTTCTGTATCGGCTGTGAAATGGTGGCGACAGAGTCAAGGGAAAACGAGTGGCGTCATTTAATAGGTGAGGTTAAAAGCTTATACACCGGTCCTATCGTATACAATGCGAATCACGGCAAAGAGGAGGGCATCGACTGGCTTGATGCTGTAGACTATATTGGCACAAGCGCCTATTACCCGGTTGCCTCCGTTCCTGGTGATTCTTACGAGAACATGCGCCTGGCCTGGGAGGAACAAAAGCCGCGGCTGAAGGTGTTATCTGAGCGGTTCGGCAAGCCGCTTGTCTTTATCGAAATCGGTTGCCGCAGCGCGGTTGGCTGTGCTACTATGCCATGGGATTTTACGCATAAGGAGCTTCCTGCTTCGGAACAGGAGCAGGCGGATTTTTACCGTTCGGCGCTTGAAACGTTCTGGGACGAGCCCTGGTTTGCAGGATTCTTCTGGTGGGACTGGAGCACCCGCTTGTATAAGGCCGAGGAAGCCTCTTCCAATGTCGGTTTTGACATTTATGGTAAAGAAGCAGAGCAAGTATTGCGGGAGTATTATAAACGTCCTGTAATCAGATAAAACAAAAATGATCCGCAAGCTGGAGCAAATGGGCCAGCTTGCGGATCATTTTTTTCACTCATTCAAGCGGGATGTTAATTGCAACCAAGATACTATTATCATTGTCAGGCAAAAATGTTTCATGTTATATTATCAAGATGACATGGTGAGTAAACTCCGTCCTTTAGCAGTGGTGGTATGCCATACACTCGAAGGACGGTTTCTTTTGTGTGCAGGGGTTGGATTACAGTTCAAGCTTGGAAATTTCCGCCTTGAGTTTTTCTCCCGATTTTTGGAACAATGCCTGTTCTTCTTCACTGAGCGGCAAATCAAGGACTTCGCGTACACCGGAGCGGTCAACCACACATGGCGCACCCAGGAAGACATCCGAGACCCCGTTATAGTTGTTGAGCAGGGTGGAGACGTTGAGCACAGCGCCTTCATTGTCCAAGATAGAGACGACAATACGGTCAAGTGCCAGCGCAATTGCGTAAGAAGTAGAGCCTTTGGCATCTATAATTTCATAAGCGGCATTTTTGGTGTCTTCGAAGATTTCCTGGCGTTCGGCTTCGTCGAAGCCGAGATCAATTCCGGCGACATTGGACAGGCTCCATACCGGAAGCTCGGAATCTCCATGTTCACCGATAATTTGACCGTGAATGCTGCGCGGATCGATTTCTTTATGCTTACCGATCAGATAACGGAAACGTGCACTATCGAGCACTGTACCGGAACCGATGACGCGTCTGCGGTCGAAGCCGCTTATTTTGAGGGTGGCGTAAGCCAGAATATCGACCGGGTTCGTTGCAATCAGCAGAATGGCGTGCTGGTTGTATTTCGTAATTTTTTGGATGATATCTTTAAAGATCGAGATGTTTTTGCGCAGAAGATCGATTCGGGTCTCACCAGGCTTTTGGGATGCACCGGCGGTTACGATGATAATATCCGCTTCGCGGCAATCTTCATAGGTACCTGCCCATAGCTTCACACCGCCGACAAAAGGCATGCCGTGGTTCATGTCCAGTGCTTCACCAAGTGCTTTCTGATGATTAACATCTATGAGTACCAATTCTTGCATGCGTCTGCGTAAAAGCAGGGTGTAAGCAGTTGTCGTTCCTACTGCACCTGTGCCGATAACCACGACACGATTGGGCTTGAATGGGGGGGCCATTGTTACATCTCCTCCGAGTTTGAATTTTTTGTGTCCAATCTTAAACATCATAATCGCTAAGGATAGTGTTTTCAAGCATCCTGTTTTTAATCCATTACCCGAAAACGGGCATGCTAACAATAATATTTGGCAGAAGGGAGAGAATTATGTTTACGGTATCCACCTTATTTTTGTTTATTGGAGCCGCAGTGCTGCTGATATTAATTCCTGGACCGGATCTCATTTTTGCCGTAACTCAGGGTATAACAAATGGCCGCAGGGCGGGAGTCTATACAGCTGCCGGACTGGCACTGGGAAACACGGTACATACACTGGCCGCGGCACTGGGGCTCTCGATCATTGTGACTACGTCACCGGTGCTATTTACGGTTTTCAAGATGGCCGGGGCAGTATATCTGTTCAATTTGGCTTTTAAATCCCTGAAATACCGCAAAACGGCAATGGTACTGCAGAGAGGAGAGAAGAAGGACAAGCGTGTACTGCTGCGTAAAGGGCTCTTGATGAATATCCTAAATCCGAAGGTAGCGATTTTCTTTCTCACCTTTCTGCCGCAATTTGTGAATTATGATCATGGCTTTGTACCGCTGCAAATGATAGTGCTGGGACTGGTCTTCATTATTCTGACTTTTTTGATTTTTGGACTGCTTGCATATTTTGCAGGTGCATTCAGCAGTAAATTTTTGGAGAAGCCCCGTTTGCAAGAGGGCGCCAATTTTGCTGCCGGAGTTATTTTTGTAGGGCTGGGCATCAAATTGCTGACCACCTCGCCTTAGCACTGCACACACATCTACTATCGACAGGAGAGAAAAGAAGTATGGATTTATTCCGCAAAAAACCGCTGGTTGCACCTCTTAGTGACAATGCCGGCAAACTCAGCAAAACCTTGGGGGCCCTTGATCTTACTACACTTGGTGTAGGAGCGATTATAGGCACCGGCATTTTTGTTATGACAGGAGTTGCAGCTGCACAGCATGCCGGACCCGGATTGGTACTGTCCTTTGTACTGGCCGGATTCGCCTGTGTACTTTCAGCACTCTGTTATTCAGAGTTCGCCTCTACACTTCCGGTATCAGGGAGTGCTTATGCTTACAGCTATGTTTCTTTTGGCGAACTGCTGGCCTGGATACTGGGTTGGGATCTGGTACTCGAATATGGAGTTGCGGCTGCGGCGGTTAGCAGCGGTTGGTCCGGATATTTTCAGGGACTCCTGGATGGATTCGGAGTACATTTGCCCACAGCGCTCTCCGGGGCTTATAATGCGGACAAAGGAACATTTATTAATCTTCCCGCAGTCATTATTATTTTGCTAATTTCTTATTTATTAACCCGGGGGGTTAAAGAAACAGCCCGGTTCAATGCCATTATGGTTGTAATTAAGTTATCTGTGGTGCTTCTGTTCATCTTTACCGGTGTGTTCTATGTGAAACCAGAGAACTGGACACCTTTTCTCCCGTTCGGCTTCCAGGGGGTTGTGAATGGGGCAGCCACCGTATTTTTTGCCTATATCGGTTTTGATGCCCTATCCACTGCAGCTGAGGAGGTCAAACGTCCCCAGCGGGATTTACCGATTGGTATTATTTCTTCGCTTGCGATTTGTACGGTTCTTTATATTACCGTCTCCCTGGTATTGACCGGTATTGTACCCTACCAGAGCCTGAATGTAAGTGATCCGGTTTCCTTCGCCTTACGTTTCGTAAATCAGAATACGATTGCCGGATTAATCTCAATTGGCGCGATTGCCGGTATGACTACAGTTCTGCTTGTTTTGCTGTTTGGCCAGACCCGGCTCTTGTTTGCCATCTCACGGGACGGGCTGCTGCCGGAGGTTTTATCCAAAGTCAGTGCGAAGACACATACACCTGTACGCAGCACCTGGGTGGTAGGAGGGATTATCGCGGTATTGACCGCCTTTGTCCCGCTTGACCGGCTGGCTAATTTGACCAGTATCGGTACATTATTTGCGTTTCTGGTCGTGTCACTAGGTGTTATTGTGCTGCGCAGAACTCACCCAGACCTTAAAAGAGGCTTTAGAGTACCATGGGTACCGTTCATCCCGCTGCTAAGTGCAGCAGCCTGCGGATATTTGATGTATAATTTGGGCAGAGAGACTTGGATCGGCTTTATCCTTTGGCTGATTATCGGCCTGCTGGTTTATTGGCTGTACGGTTACAAGCACAGTAGGTTGAATCGAAAATAATCAAGATACGAAAAGGGGAGAGAGTCTTGTCATCCGAAACAACAGGCTTCAAGCTTTTGAGAACAGCGATTGCTTTTCTCATGATCCTGCTGATCCTCTCGGCCTGCTCTTCATCCCCGGTCCCTGAGCCATCACTGCCCCCCCAGCCGACGGAAGAGCCGGAAGAGGGGCAGACGATAACCCTGATTACACCTGGGGATGCCAAGAACGTGACGAATGAGAGTGCACCTAAATATCAAATTCAGACCCGGCTGACTGATTTCCGGCTGTTGAATCCATCCGTGGGTCTGGCCTGGGGCGTCACCAAAAATGAGCTGCGGATTTATATGACCAGGGATAACGGCGGGACATGGGCTAATATATCACCGTCTGCCAATGTGCAGTTCCTGTCCAATCCGGTTTACGGTGATGAGATTTTTTTCACGGATCCTAGTAACGGCTGGATTATCCGCAGCGCATTTGGCATGACAGAGACAGTGGTGCTGCGTACCACAGATGGCGGCCGGAGCTGGAAAGTGTCTTCCTTTCCCGATTCGAATGCCATATCATCGATGTATTTTAATTCTCCACAGACCGGCTGGTTGATGACTTCCTGGGATGCGAATGCCACCAAGGAGAGCAAGGCATTGTACTCTACGGCAGACGGCGGAGCAACCTGGAATATGGTAATGCAGAACGAGCAGTATAATCCGAATTTGCCTAACAATACAATTCCTATGGCAGGGGTAATCACTGGAATGATTTTCAAGGATATGAACCGAGGTTTTGTGACACTCCAGACGGGTGCGCTGCCCAAAATTTATATGACCAGTGATAGCGGGACAACCTGGAATCCGGGACCGGAATTTCTGGTGAATGAGGAATGGGAAGGCTGCGATAAAGTCATTACCGGAGAACCCGAGTTTTTCGGGGAGGATAACACCTCCGGCTGGCTGCCGGTAGCCTGTCAAATTGATAAAAACAACAGCGTTACCTATAATGGTTATTTTACAGCGAATGGTGGAGACAACTGGAAATTCGTGAATTTTGCACTCAGCAGCCAGACTGGAGTCAACCGCCATCTGTCCCCTGTATTTTTAAATGCTGAGGTCGGCTGGATCCTGAATGGAAATCTGATGTACAAAACGGTAAACCAGGGTCAGACATGGACGGCACTGCCTGCAAGCAGTGTACTGCAATCCAAGCTGCTGGAATATCCGGAGATTGTGAAGCTCCAGTTCATATCAGACGATGTAGGCTGGCTTCTCATCCAAAAAGAAGTGGACCGCAGATCGATTCTGTTACAGACAACCAATGGAGGAGTCAGCTGGCGGGTGATGTAGTACTTGCGGATAGAAAAGAAGGCTGCCCAGGCAGCCTTCTTTTTTTGGCACTTTCAACCGTTACGTTATATTAAAAGGTTATATTAAGCCTGGCTTACCTAAAGATGATTAAGCAAAATAACGTATTTAAAATTTTCTTTAAAAATGTGAAATAAATCACATGACAAACGGCGAATCCTGTGATATATTTAACACATAGAAAGCAAGTTCATTTTTTCACAAACTTTAATCCCGAAGAGGAGCGATTACAATGACAACTTTTGAAACGGATTATACGACTAGAAACCTGCTGCAATTGTGCTATAACTGCGATGATGCACACCTGTGTGAAACCGAAGAACAATGCAGAGCCTGCTGGGCTGAGAACGGTATGCTTCCAGTTGAAGAGAACGAAACCAAACAACTCCTTGACCTTGTACATGCTTAATATGTTAGAGCAAATAGAAGATAGTAAAGACCACATATGTTCTCGAAACTGAGGACAGCGTGGTCTTTTTGTTTATCTTTTATAGAATTACAGCTGCCGTGCCTCTGATTTTCTTTTTTATGATGCTGTATTTGCGGCTACGGGCATATAAATGTACAGAAGCACCCTGGAAAAAGGCTTAGGGAGCAGCCGCAAGTATTTGGGGATTAAGGGGGAATAAGTCATGGGAATGGGCTCGGATCCTTCTTGGATGTTTGATCTAACCGGGACGGTAATACCAATTTTCCTCGTCGTGATGATTGGCATAGTCGCTGTATCTGTTGGCAGGGGAATATTTCAATGGAGCCGCAACAACAGTTCACCCTTGCTGACCATCCCCGCCCGCATCGTCAGCAAACGCAGTGAAGTCCGCCAGCAGCTTCAGGATGAAAGCCAGACCAGCCGCACCAGCACAACCTATTATTTAACCTATGAAGCTCAGGATGGTGCGCGGATGGAATTCAAGGTGGACGGGAATGAATTTGGAATGAGCGCAGAAGGGGATAGAGGATTACTGACATACCAGGGGACAAGATACCATGGGTTTCAGCGGCATCCTCATTACTCTACTGCGGAATAGATCTTGTTTTCAAATAGAGCTGCTGAGTTTCAGGCGTCTTACTTGTTTACTATATAATACATTTTGCTGTACAATCCCCTTGTTTCCTGTATTGGAACAAGGGGATATTTATATTATGCTGAGCTAACTTTTTGAAGGGAGAAATCATACTCGTGAAATATGCAGATAAAACAGTTATTGTAACCGGCGCCGGGCATGGTATTGGCAGAGCAATTGCCGGAGCTTATGCTGCTGAAGGTGCAAATGTGGTTATCGCAGAACTGAATGCAGCTCTTGGACAGGAAGCGGCGGAGGAGATCACGCGAACCGGCGGAACAGCTGAATTCGTAGCTTGTGATGTAAGTATAGAAGGACAGATTATTGCCTTAGTCGCCCATACTGCACGCAAATACGGTAACATCGATATCCTGATAAATAATGCGGGGATTGCCAACGCGCACACCAAGACGCTGTTCGAGCTCTCAGCGGATGAATGGGACAAGGTGCTTAACACCAATGCCCGGAGCGTTTTTCTGGCCACCCGTGAGGCCGCTAAAATCATGCGGAGGAATGCAGCAGGAGGCGCCGTTGTGAATCTGTCTTCTACCCGTTCGTTAATGTCTGAGCCTAATACGGAAGCCTACGCGGCTTCCAAGGGAGCAATTTCAGCCTTAACGCATGCCATGGCAGTCACATTAGGTGAGGACGGAATTACGGTAAATTGTATCAGTCCAGGCTGGATTGAGACTGGTGACTATGCGCAGCTGCGGGAGATTGACCATAAACAGCATCCCTCCGGACGGGTAGGTAAGCCGGAGGACATTGCCCGGGCCTGTCTTTACTTAACGGCGCCGGAGAATAATTTTATTACCGGCACACAGCTAGTAATTGATGGAGGTATGACCCGTAAAATGATTTATGAACCCTAAATCAATCTAATAAAAAGGTTCCGGGGAGAAATTGGGCACTGACTGTCACCTCTTAGGCGGATGCACATACAATACAGCGAGCAGTTAAGAAAAGTGGATGCTTGTGAAGCAGGTTAACCGGAAATCCGGTTCATGCGGTCCGGATCACGGATACCTAACGGAGCAAGTACAAGGAGGAGAAAGCGTGGCCGTCATCAAAGCGAACTCGGAAGATGTGAAGGTGCTCGCGCGGCTTATGAGGGCTGAGGCCGAAGAGGATGGGGAATCGGGCATGCTGATGGTTGGCAATGTAGGTGTGAACCGGATTCTAGGCAATTGTCTGGACTTCAAAAACATTCGCAATGTGAATGATATGGTGTACCAGAGTCCGGGCGGCTTCGAAGCCCCGCAGAAGGGATATTTCTATCAGCGGGCGCGGGATAGGGACATCCGCTTGGCCCAAAGAGCTATAGGCGGTGAAAGAACCTGGCCGGCTTCCAATGCCTTATGGTTTTTCCGTCCTGTGGGCGCTTGTCCTGCCCAGTGGTATAACCAGAAGAATACCGGACGCTACAAAGCCCACTGCTTCTTTACCCCGACTGCTGGAGATTGCCCGGCTGTATACTAGGCAACGCAGCCCGCAGGAGACAGACGGACTGATAGGAAGTAATTATAGAGTCTGTCTCCCTGGCTAACAACTATTAGGAGGTTTTATACAAATGATAGGTCAACCTTACCGTCCCGTTACTTATATGATGGGCAGCAACGCTTCCGGTGGCATGATGCCAGCCGGGTCAATGGGAACTATGGGATCAATGGGAACTATGGGATCTGTGGGTACAATGGGAACTGTGCCGCCTCAAGTTACAAGCGGAAGTCCGATGACTCCGACTGGAACGGTGATGCCGACAACCGCCCCGGTCTTCGAACAATCCTACATCGAGAATATTTTCCGTCTTAACTTGGGTAAGATCGGTACATTCTATTACACATATGAGAACAACAAAGAGTGGAATGCTAAGATATACAAAGGTGTTCTCGAAGCTGCCGGCCGTGATCACATCATTATCAGCGATCCGGCCACCGGTCAGCGGACCGTACTGCTGATGGTCAATTTCGATTATGCAACCTTTGATGAACCGCTCGTTTACCAATATCCAGGGGTCATAGGCAATCCGGCAACCCGCAACTGGCGTTAACACACTTCTGCTTCCTATCCATAGAAAACCAATTTAAAGAAACAGCAGACCCACTTCAAGGCGGTCTGCTGTTTCTTTGGTACTGGTGTACAAAAGTTGACGGGGCAGGCTCAGAGGATTTAACATATAATTAAAGATTTTCGCAGATATCTTCATTATACGTTTTGGAGAAGGGATGTCCCAGAGAAAGACAACTATATAGTTTGAACTTGAAAATACACATTTATGGAAAGTGGCTGAAGGGAATTATGGAACTGAATGAGCGATAGCGTAAGCCTGAAAGCTTATCGAATAAAAGCTCCATACGGAAGAAAAATCTGTCTACGGATTTCTACCGCTAGTATAGTTTTAA
>CAKMKL010000159.1 GCA_927443375.1 uncultured Paenibacillus sp.
TGCTTCTAGGAGCTCGCAGAACTATAGTGCTTCAATGAAAACCTCCAAACGCCGACTGAAACTGCGAAAATGGACCAGCTGAGTATAAGGAACGAGGTGTATTCCGCAACGTGAACCGTTTTCACCACTGCTTTTGAGGTAACGGTTAAGGCTAATCCATACGGCAAGACATAGCTGAGTATAAACCGGATAAAGCCTTTATAAATATCTACCGGCCGGGTTGAAAAGTAACACAGAATTCCGTGTATGGAGTCTACAAAGTCCGCTTTTACCAGCCAAAACGATGAGCACGTAAGGATAAAATAGACAGAGTATTGAATCATTAAAGCGTGGAAAATGGAAACCGCGTAGAGTACAGCTTTTCCCAAGGTTAACTCCATCCCGCCCTGGATAAGCGCAAATGTAATCAGAGTAACGCCTGTCAGTGCGCTTATTAATGAACCGGGATCTACATTTCTGAGACTGATCAGAAACTGGGAGTTTACCGGCTTGGTTAAATAATAATCCAGTGCCCCGCTCCTAATCATGCCCGGAATCGCCAAAAGGTTAAAAAATGGGCCGAACGTCCACAGCGAATCGATAATATTAAAGGTGCCGATATAGAAAAACATTTCGTATTTTGTCCAGCCGGCCAGTGTATCTACATTCGAGAAAACAAGATGCATAAAGATTAGCTGTACACAAAAAAATGCGGCATTCGTAACGAACACTAATCCAAAATTAATTTTGTAGGCCGCCATTTTCATAAGACTCTGCCCGATAAATATCCGGTATAATCTCACGTATCTCATATCCGCCTCACGCGCCTGTTCCGGTATATTTTTTTAGGCCCAATCTCCAAATGATTCTTACCAAGCCGTATAGCACAAGAATCCACATCAGCTGTATCCCAAAGCCCCGGTATAATTCTGCCGCTGACAAGCCTTTCGTAATCATAACGGCCGGAAAATACGTGCAATACATAAAGGGAAGCACCGAAAAGACGTTAAGCAAGGGTCCCGGGAACAGATCTAACGGAAACACCCTGCCTGAGGCCAGATCAAGAAGAATATCTTTTAGCAGGAATAAGGAGGCCGCCTCTGTCATCCAAAATACAAACAAGCTGATAAAGATATTGATCAAAAAGCTCAAGATCAGCGAGCCTAGCACCACCACCGGGAGTAAACAGAACTGCGCCGCAGGAATTTCCGCCTGTAAATCCCCGAATCGGAAAACGATCACCGGTATGAACATCAATAGGGCAATGAGCAGATTAAGCAGCTTCTGGGATACGGTCTCAGTGAAGCAATATCCAAAATAATGGATGGGCCTGACCAGTAAATTATTTAAAGCTCCGTCTTTGATCTCATTAGCTACCTTATAACCGATACTCCCAACATTCGTGAAGGAAGCAATAATAAACATGAAAATGTAGTAGGTTATGATTGAATTGAAATTATACCCGTTAATCTCACGGCCCTGAGCATTGTCGAATAACACTTTCCAGAAAGCAATTTCCGCTATGACCCTGAATACATCCATTAACGAGGTGAATATAAAATTCCCTTTATAAGCAAGGGAGGTCTGCAGATTAAGTTTCAGCACCTGGACATATTTTTTCATCGTGTACACCCATCCGTTATTTATTGAATAAGCTTTCGAAAATATCATTGATCGGCAGCTCACCTGTCGTCATATCACTCAAAGACCCATCGTAAATGATGTTCCCGTGTGAGATAGCAATAATGCGGTTACACAGCTCTTCTATATCCTCCAGATAATGACTGGTCAGAATGACCGTAACCTTCTTTTCAATATTGATATACTTCAAAAACTCCCTGATCCTGCGCCTGGATGAAACGTCCAGCCCAATCGTAGGCTCATCTAAAAATAATACTTTCGGGCCATGCAGGAGAGCGCCAATGAGTTCGAATTTCATTCGTTCACCTAAAGACAGATTTCTTAAAGGAGTATTAAGGATAGATTGTACCTCTAATAGTTCCGTTAATTCCTGAAGTGTTCGGGTATAATCAGGCTCCGTGATTTCGTAAATTTCTTTAATCAACTGAAAGGAATCTATGGCCGGAAGGTCCCACCACAGCTGATTTTTCTGCCCCATCGTGATCGAGAAGTTCTTCTTAAAGCCATGCTCTAACCGATGCGGGATATATCCCATTACGTTAATCGCACCTTCTGTAGGATGTATGATTCCTGACAGCATTTTTATGGTTGTTGTTTTTCCTGCACCATTAGGGCCGATGAAACCAACAAACTCCCCTTCTTGGATGGAGAAGTTAATGTGATCGACAGCCACCTTGTTCTCAAATTGTCTCAAGAATAAATTTTTGATGCCGGCTAATAATCCGGGCTCCTTTTTTGTGATTTTGTATACCTTTGAAACGTCATTCACTGAAATGATTTCATTCACGAAGACTCCACCCCTTAATTAGATGTACTTTTATCCTTGTTATAAGAAGTAATCTTGGTTTTCTTTCCGGCATCCTATCCTATTTATTCTGTGGAGGACGGCGGCTCCAAGCATCGGCTTATATCCATAGAGTAAAGGAACCCCCTGGAAAAATATAGACTTATAATAATTATTTTGGTATGATGTTGAATAAGGTCTTGAAAAAAATGTACATACAAAACCACTGGTCATTCATTGATCCGTGGTTTTTTTTGTTTCATTGGAAAGTTCCAGAAAAGTATGGGTTCATCTGCAGCCGGGAGGGATGGCATTTGTCCAATTTTCTGTGCGAAGGGAGACATGTGCCGTTACGAGGGACAGCGGATTACATAGACTGTGGTGTAACCCTCAGCCCGGGAGTATGCCCTCCGAAGGAAGGTGGATGAGCTTGAAACAGCATAGACGAACATCTGCCCGCCGCTCGGGGCGGCGGGCTTCTCAAGCAGCGCGACGAAACTCCCGGCCGCGGCCGCGGCCCGCGGCAGTACTGCCTGCCGTGAATCATCCGGAGCCTTATGTGTCGGTGATTATTCCGGCGATGAATGAAGCACGGACGATTGCCGCAGTCATTGCTGAAGCCAGAGGGGTTCATCCGCGCTGTGAGGTTATAGTGATTGTCAACGGCTCTGCCGATAATACGGCAGAAATTGCCTACAGTATGGGCGCGAAGGTCATCTCCTTCACACAGCCGCTCGGGCACGACGTAGGCCGGACTGTTGGAGCGGAAGCAGCCAGGGGTGAAATCCTGCTGTTTACTGACGGTGATCTGGTTATTCCCGCTGCGGAACTGCGCCCGTTCGTGGAAGCGGTGAGCGGCGGGGTGGATGTAGCTTTGAATAATTACTCTGGTCCGGTCCGCAGCAGGCTGCCGCATCCCGTAGTGCTCTCCAAGTATGCGCTCAATATTATGCTTGGACGGCCGGATCTGCAGGGATATTCCCTGACAGCGGTTCCTCATGCGCTCAGCCGCGCGGCGCTTACGGCTCTGGGGAGTACTTCGCTGTCCAGGCCACCGCTGGCCTATGCCCGTGCAGTAATGGAGGGGCTAAAGGTAAAGGCGGTGCACAAGGTGCCTGTCGGCCGGATGAATGCTGTCCGCCGTAAGCAGGAAGGCAAAGATCCCCTGCAGGAGATTATCCTGAGGGATCACCTGGAGGCGGTCGCTCTGCTGCTTGAACGCAGGGGCAAACGGGCTGGATATGGCGATGCCGGACGGCGAAGGGAGATGGTGAGATGAAGGCCACCAGCACTAAGGCGGTAATCCGCCCGAAGCAGAAACGGCGGAGTCCTGCCAGCACTTTCATCCGCCGGAACGCAGCCGGTACAGCACGATCAACCGGCCGCAAGCCTGCAGGCCGTCAGCCGCAGCGGCTGCTCCGGCGGCTTCGCGGATCGCTGTCAGTGATCATCTCGGCAAAGAATGAAGCACGCACCCTTCCGCCGCTGCTGAAGCAGGTAATGCGCCTGCATCCGCTGGAAATCATCGTTGTGCTTAACGGGTGCACCGACAACAGCTTTCAGCGGACCAGAATGTGCCCGCAGGCGGTGATCGTGCATTGTCCGGAAACGGCGGGGCATGATGTGGGGCGGGCGCTTGGTGCCAAGCTTAGCCGCGGGGATATCCTGCTGTTCCTGGATGGAGATATGGTTATATCTGCTCCGCAGCTGGCCGGGTTTGCTGCTGCTGTAGACGGCGGAGTAGATGTGGCGCTGAATGATCTGGATCATCTGCTGCCGCCATTTGGACTCAGTGATGATGTTACCCGCTGCAAGCTGTACCTCAATGCCGTTCTTGGCCGGAGCGATCTCGGGGTCAGCTCCATGACCGCGGTGCCCCATGCTTTGTCACGGCGTGCGCTGGAAGTGATCGGCTACCGTGAACTGATGGTTCCGCCCAAAGCGCAGGCGATCTCGCTAATGAAGCAGCTGCGGGTGGAAAAGGCGGGGACAGTCAATGTGTTCAAGCAGAACCGGCTGCGGCAAGACAATACAGGCGCAGGGAATCGGGTGGAGCAGCTGATTGCCGGTGATCATGCAGAAGCGCTGCTTGAGGTTCTTGCCCAGCGCCGGATGTATTCCGGTGAGAGTCTGCAGGAGCTGCGGCGCCAGCTGGCGGCCTGGAGGAATGGCATATGACGCTCACCAGTATTATTATCCCGACTTATAACGGGCGGCATCTGCTGCAGGCCTGTGTCGAATCGATCAGGCAGTACACGGATACTCCCTATGAAATTATTGTTGTCGATAATGCTTCGACCGACGGCACGGATGCCTACTGCCGCAATCAGCAGCTGATGTTTATTTCTCTTCCGGAGAACCGCGGCTTTCCGCTTGCCTGCAATATGGGACTGCAGCTGGCCTCAGGCGATGAACTTCTGCTGCTGAACAACGACGTGATCGTCTCGCATAACTGGCTCTCCAATCTGAAAGCCGCCCTGTATAGTTCGTCGGATGTCGGCATCGTTGGCCCTGTAACGAATTATGCCAGCGGACGGCAGAAGGTAGCGACTGCTTATACAGATATGCCCGGTTTTCATAGTGAGGCGTTGGCGGCAAATATCCGGAATCCTCTGAAATGGACGGAAACGGTGCGGCTTGTAGGACTATGCTTCTTGTTCAAACGAAAGGTGCTTGATACCGTCGGACTGCTCGATGAGCGGTATTCACCGGGCCATTATGAAGACGATGATTACTGCTATCGCGCCCGTCTGAAGGGTTTCAGGCTGCTGATTGCCGGCGATTGTCTGGTGCATCATGAAGGAAGCGCCAGCTTCAAGCAAGTGTATCCCACTGAGCTTCAGGAGCTGGTGGAGCGTAACCGTAAGCTTTTTATGAGTAAATGGCATTTGGATCCGGCACATTTCATCTGAAATGCTGACTCGAAGGCTAAAGACACAGATAAAAGGGAGGAAAGTAAGTGAAAGGAGTCATACTGGCGGGCGGAAAAGGAACCAGGCTTTATCCGCTGACCCGGCTTATGAACAAACATTTGCTTCCGGTCGGCAAATATCCTATGGTGTGTTACGGTATAGACCGGTTGCGCCGGGGCGGGATCACCGATATTCTCCTGGTTATCAGCAAGCAGTCTGCGGGGCAGTATACGGATTTTTTGGGCAGCGGTGCAGAATTCGGCGTATCACTGACCTATAAAATCCAGGAAGAAGCCGGAGGGATTGCAGAAGCGCTGGAACTGGCCGAAGGGTTCATTCTCCCGGGCGAACGGTTTGTCGTCCTGCTGGGTGACAATCTGTTTATGGATGATCTGAGCGCCTACATGGAGAAATATCAGGAGCAGCCACAGGGGACGGCAAAGGTATTGCTGAAGCCGGTGGAAGATGCACGGAGGTACGGGGTTCCCGTATTCGACAGTGAGGATGCTTCCTTGATCGCCTACATTGAGGAAAAGCCGGAGCAGCCGAAGACCCAGTTCTGTGTAACCGGAATTTATATGTATGATGAAGCCGTGTTTGATGTTATCCGCCGCATTGCCCCCTCGCGAAGAGGGGAGCTGGAAATAACCGATGTGAACAACATTTATGCCGGAGAGCGCAAGCTTACCTATGATGTGCTTAAGGAATGGTGGAGCGATGCCGGTACCTTCCAGTCGCTGCAGGAGGCCGGAGAGAAGCTGAAGAACACGCTGCCGTAGGGTGGCGTGTTTTTTGCTGCAGCCCTCTTAAGAAGTCTACATCTCCCTGCTAGTGACCCTTACCCAAAATTTAGGTATACTGCGTATGTAGAGATTTAGTCTTACGTCTTTGGAACTACATAATTATTGCTGCTGCGGGAGGCATACATATGTTTAACAAGGATCTGTGTAAAGAAGCTCTCGGGAATCTGAGGGTGGAACAGTCCAGATATGAGTCGGAAAATAAGCGGCTCGCGGAAGAGGCAGAACGGTTACTGGACAAGCGCAGGGTGCTTGATCGCCGAGGAGGCCAATACGGAGGCTGCTGCAATCCGCGCCCATCTCCGGGCGATAGAGGCAACCCGTAAGGAAATTCAGGAGATTACAGCACTAAGCGTCTCCACTTCGGAGGGACTGCGCAGTATGCTGTTGAAATGCCGTACCTTCACCACCGATTACGCAGAGCTGCCGCCCGAAACAAAACAGCGGCTGGGTGCGATGGTTAATCATACGAAGGCCGGAGCCCAACTGCTGAACCGGGTGGTTGGAGCGAAGGCTTAGCGGCTGGGGGAATGGATGATTTTTGTATGAAATAAGATGGAATACCAGATGGCTTCCGGATTGGCCGGAAGTCATCTTTGCGTTTGCGGCCGGGCAATCCGCCACCAGAGAAGCTCCTCTGTTTCACGGTATTGCTCGGCGCCCAGATGTTTAAGCACTTTGTGGGATGCGAAATTATCCGGCTCCGTATCGGCGATGACCCAGCAGGCTTGAGGATGGCTGAAGATCCATTCGTTCACACACTCCACCGCTTCTGTCGCATATCCTTGGCCCCGGTGACTCTCGTCTATGATGTAGCCGATGATAACCTCGCCCCGCTCATTGGGCTGTCCTTTCAGGATAAGGAATCCAATGACTTGCTGCTCTTCCCGGTGAATGACGGCCCAGCAGGTGTACCATAGGTAGTGCTCCTCGTTCTGAAGAACCTTGGAATAGCGGACCTTCATCGCATATAGCATTTCTTCATCCAGTATAGAAGCTGCAAGCTTTAACCCAAGCGACTGCTCCAGTGCGGCCGCAGTATAGTGACCGACGCTTGCGGACAGCTCTGCGGAAGTTAAGGGCTGCAAATCCAAACGCTTGCCGGAAAGTATCATATATTCAAATTCCTCCGATCCAGATAACTCTTACCGCCGGATGTCCGGCTGGAAAAAAGTTCAATTTCAGCATCCAGCATATTCCTGACCGCTATGACCTGTCAATATCTGCGCTGTATGATCCGGTCCGCAAGCATAGCGGTTCCCGGCACCGTCAGGGCTTCTGCCGCATATGCTGTAGCAGGGCGTTTGAGCAAAGGAGACATGAAGGTGCAGAATAAAATAACCAAGGTGCTGCAGCACATGGCCCATACGCACGAACAAATGGCGCGGATTCTTGACGCCGAACGCCACGTAGCCGTCCGTATGTCACAAATAGTCCATGATCTGCCGGATGCGGAGCCTGATTTCGGCGGATTCAGCGGACTGGTCGAAAGCCACGGTCAGGTCAACAAGAATATCATTGCCTATTTGAATGCTATTGCCGATCTGGAAGAAGCAATGGCCGAAGGGGTAGGCCGGGTAATCAAAGAATTAAGCGGTCAGGAAGAAGAGTAGCGCTTAAGCAGGCAGGAGGCGGAAAATGAGCAGAGAAAAGGCTTTTCTGCAAATGCTGGAGTCAACCGCTACGATCCAGTGGAACATCGCGATGATTCTCGAGGCCAAAGCGGTGGAAGCGGAAAAGGTAAAGCAGTGGACACAGCATCATATCCATGCTAGATCGTTCGACAGCCATGAAGAGCAGTTGAAGGAATCCCTTTCCATCCATGAGGTGATTGTGGAGATGGTAGAGGGGCTGACCAAGCTGGAAAACGGGCTGTACAGCAACTTAAAAGCAGTACTGGGCAGCGGTGAAGAGGAAAGCGGTGAAGGCTTCGGCGGCATGTCCGGTGACGGCTTCGATTTCGGGGACGACAGCAAATGAGCGGCGGGCTTCTCTCCGAACACGCCGTCAAGCTGGAGATGATCCGCTCCATCGCCCGCAGCCAGGCCGCACTCGCTGCGATTCTGGAGAGTATCGCCGAAATTACGGGGCAATCGGAGCTGACGGCCCGCAAGCTGAGTGACAATATCAGAATCCTAAGCCAATATCAAAGCGCCATGTGCCGGATGATGTCCGGTATTTCGCTGCATCAGCCCAAACGGGGAATTCCTGCTGCGCCATGGCTAAGCACGGCATGCGCAAACGGAACCTCCAAAGTACATGGAGTACAGGAGGAGTAGAAGGATGAAGAGAAAGAAAGTGATCAAGCGTTCAGGCAGGGCAGCCCGCAGACGAGTCCTGCTGGTGACAAGGAAGGCCAAAATCCGCAGAGGTGCCAGCCGTAAAACCCGTAAGCTCCGTTATGGCAAGACTACGAAGAGAGGGCTTCTGCTGCGCAGGAAAAGAAGACTCCGCCGCCGGCTTGCCCGGAGAGTGCAGGTGGTGGTACAGCCGCCGGTACAGGTCGTGCCGGTCATCGAGGCTCCGCCGGTACCGCAGGTAGTTCCGCTCCCCCCGGACCTGGGCGTCCCTCCGGAAACGCCGCCGGGAGACGCCTATCAGCAGGGCTACACCGAAGCATACAACGTGGGGTTCGACGCCGGTTTCGCCAAGGGCTTCGAGGACGGGCATAAGCTGGAGCTGGGCTGATAGGGCAAGAGGACAACGGTAAGAAGGGTGAGAAATAGTCTATAGAGGGAGCACTGCCTGCGATTTCCCTTGCCTCCTCTATAGGCTGCTAAGCTCCCCGCCTTCCTTTGTGCCAGCTAAACAAATAAGAGTCTTGCTGTGCTAAGATACCAGGCCCTCTATTGAATTTGCTCCCGGATATGATAGACTTCTCTAAAGAATCTTTGACGGGTTCAAAACTTTAGGCAGGAAAGCAGGGATACCATGAGCAGTAACGAGATCCGCAAGGCACTGGCAGAGGAAACCGGGGAGATTATGGAGCTGATTGCCAAATGCGTACAAGCCATGCAGGCAGGCGGAAGCGACCAATGGGATGACAGCTATCCTAACCGGGAAGTCATCGCACAGGATATTGAACGGGGGACATTGTACGCCTACATAGATAATGAATCCATTGCCGGCATTATTGTGCTGGACGAGCATCCGAGTGAGCTCTATCAGAGCATTCACTGGTCACAGGAGCAGGGGCGGCATCTGATCATGCACCGGCTGGCGGTTCATCCCGAGGTGCAGGGCAAGGGCATTGCACGCAAGCTGATCGCTTTTTCCGAAGAGCATGCACGCAGGGAAGGCTACAGCAGCATCCGGCTGGATACCTATTCGAAGAATACCCGGGCGCTGGCTTTATATCCGAGTCTCGGCTATGAACGCAGGGGCGAAGTGTTTTTTCCTCACAGGGCAGTGAGTTTTCCGGTGTTTGAGAAGGTGCTGATTGTAGAAGGGGCATAGGATATGTACTGTAAATTACTAGATAGCTTGTGCTTCCCACCGAATTCCGTTCATATTAGGTTAAGAGGCATTCTGTTGCACTTCCTGCAGTAGAATCCCTCGAAATCAAGTGTGATAATGAATCTACTGCACTTTATACAACAGAACTCGGCGAAAAAGGTGGTTTTGACCTGGATCCCGGAAATCTGATGTAGACATATTTAAAGAGGGTATATTCGGAATTAAGTTGGTATGTGGTGTTAATTAACATTACATTAAATTCGAAATTTGATTAATAAAACGTATACTTATTTCATTATACACCTAATTGATGTTAATAATATTGACATAAGGTTTGTCTTTCGTTTATCATGGGGTTATTCAAGGGCAATTGAATAATCCTTTTTTTCGTATATCCTTAATAATTGGTTTAAGGGTCTCTACCGGGAACCGTAAATTTCTGGCTACGAAAATATGCTGCGGCATATTTTTGTGGCCTTTTTGTGCTATCTGCCTAAGCAAACTGTGAATTGAACGAGGGGGAATCGGATTATGGCGAACATACTGATCAAGAACGCGGAGATTATCACGATGAACAAACAGGAAGAGATTATTCATGGAGATATCCGGATCAAAGATAGCATTATTGTGGAAATCGGCAGCGGCCTTGCGCCGCAGGGGGGTGAACGGGTGATCGAAGCTACGAACCGTACAGTCATTCCCGGCTTTGTACAGACGCACATCCATCTCTGCCAGACGCTGTTCCGCGGCAAAGGCGATGACCTAGAGCTGATGGACTGGCTGCGTAAACGGATCTGGCCGCTGGAGGCGGCGCATGATGAGGATTCGCTGTACTATTCCGCCATGCTGGGGATTGGAGAGCTGATCTCCAGCGGTACGACGACGATTGTTGATATGGAGACGGTCAACCATACGGATTTTGCTTTTCAGGCGATAGCCAAAAGCGGCATCCGCGCCCTCTCCGGCAAGGTGATGATGGATCAGAAGGGCGGCGATGTTCCTGAAGCGCTGCAGGAGGATACAGCGGCATCCCTTCAGGAGAGTGTGGATCTGCTGGAGAAATGGAACGGCTATGACAACGGGCGGATTCAGTACGCGTTCTCGCCGCGTTTTGTCATCTCCTGCACCGAGCCGCTGCTGAAGGAGGTCCGCGACCTGTCGGCGCGGTATAACGTCAAAGTACACACCCATGCCTCCGAGAACCAGGGGGAAATCGAAATCGTCCAGGCGATGACCGGCATGCGCAACGTTGTGTATCTGGATCACTTAGGGCTGGCGAATGAACGACTGATTCTGGCACACTGCGTGTGGCTGGATGCGGAGGAGAAGCGGATTTTGCGGGACCGCGGAGTGCATGTCAGTCACTGTCCGGGCTCCAATCTGAAGCTGGCTTCAGGTATTGCGGATACGCCGGGTATGCTGCATGACCACGTTCACCTCAGTCTCGGAGCTGACGGCGCGCCTTGCAACAACAACCTGGATATGTTCAACGAAATGCGGCTGGCGGCGATCATCCAGAAACCGCATCATGGCCCGACGACCATGGATGCGCGCAGCGTGTTCCGGATGGCAACCATCGGCGGCGCCAAGGCAGTCGGCATGGAAGACAAGATCGGCAGTATCGAGGTAGGCAAAAAAGCCGACCTGGCCATCCTGAACCTCTATAACTTCCACACTTTCCCTTCTTATGATATCGACCCGATCTCCCGCATCGTCTATTCCGCCACCCGCGCAGATGTGGAGACGACAATTGTCGATGGTGAAATCCTGATGGATAAGGGACTGCTGAAGACCGTGGATAAAGACACCGTGCTGCAGGAGGCCAACCGCTCGATCAAACGGCTGCTTGTGAATACGAAGATTAGCTGAACCGGTATAGTATATACGAATAACCGAATTATGCCCACGACTAACTATTGTGTGGGCTTTTTTTCTGTGTTGACATAAAGATGGAATAACCTCACAATCGGAAAGATATGATTTTTGGGGTGGGAGTGTTCATTATAATAAGCTTTTACGAGAGTCTTCCGTTGCCGGTAATAATTATCAGTGCCTATAAGAATACAGCGATGACCCGGAAAAGAGGAAATCAGTGGTGATTGCGGGCGGTGGACTGATTATTATCGCCTTGTTGGTGGGAGGAATAGGGATTTTAGCGTATTTATTTTGAATAGAGATCAAGGGGTGCGAGCTTTCGCAGCCCTTATTTTTTTGGAATTGACACGTCCTCATATAATGTATATATTAAATATACACACTAAATACAATTAACGTAAGGACGATGATGCCGCAGGATGAACATATTGATATCAAGTACTTCCGGGGAGCCGATATATGCCCAGATTGTGGCTCAGATCCGCCAGCTGATTCTGCAGGGGGAGCTTGTGTCGGGAACGCCTTTGCCATCCATCCGCCAGCTGGCCAAGGAGCTGCAGATCAGTGTGATCACAACGAAGCGGGCTTATGAGGAACTGGAGCGGGAAGGGCTGATCAACTCCATCGTCGGCAAGGGTTCCTTTGTGTCCGGGGCGGATCAGGAATTTATCAAAGAGCAGCGTCTGCGGATGCTGGAGCTGAAGCTGAAGGAGATCATTGACGAGAGCAGAATGCTGGGTCTCAATTATGCTGAGCTAACAGACATGCTGAAGCTGCTATACGAGGAGGAACAGGAATGAGTGATTGCATCCGATTGGATCATCTGCACAAGAGCTATGGACATTTTCAGCTGCAGGATATTTCTCTGGGGGTGAAGGAAGGGTATATTACCGGACTGATCGGCCCGAACGGGGCAGGCAAAACAACGCTGATCAAGATGATCATGGGCATGGTTCATCCCGACCAGGGAGAGATTCAGTTGTTTGGGGTGGACCACAAGGAGCATCTGCCGGCGAATAAAGACCGGATCGGCTACGTATCCGACGAGAATATATACTACGAGCAGCTTACGGTTAAGCAGATGAAAAAGGTGATTGCCCCGTTCTACAGCCGCTGGGATGAGGATACATACGGAAAATACCAGGAGCTGTTCAAGCTGTCCCCGGGCAAGAAGATCAAAGATCTGTCCAAGGGGATGAAAGTTAAGTTTTCACTGGCAATAGCTTTGTCGCATGGGGCAGATTTGCTCATTATGGACGAACCTACTTCAGGGCTTGATCCGGTGTTCCGCAGAGAGCTGCTGGATTTGCTTACGGAGCATATTCAGGACGAGCGGAAGTCGATTATTTTCTCAACGCATAACACAACGGATCTGGACCGGATTGCCGATTATATTGTGTTCATTAACGACGGGCGGATCGTGTTCCATGAGATGAAGGAGGCGCTGGCCGAGAAATATCTGCTGGTCAAAGGCGGTAAGGAACTGCTCGACCGCGACGTCCGCCGCTTATTCCTCGGTATCCGGGAGAGTGCGCACGGCTTCGAGGGGCTGATCCAGAACCGGAGTGAGGGAGAGCGTTACTTCAAGGAAACGGCCATTTGTGAGACGCCCAGCTTGGAGGAGATCATGTATTTTTCGGTAAAAGGAAGTGATGTACGTGTATAATTCGCTGTATCTGATCCGTAAAGACCTTATCCTCGTGCAAAAGTTTATGCTGCTGCTTATCCCGTATTACCTGGTTATGGGCTATACGAATTTCGACGGCTATACACTGTTCGCCCTGTTCCCTGCCATGATTCTGCTTATCAATTCCTGCACACTCGATGTGCAGCAGAATAATCAAAAATTTCTGATCAGCCTTCCGGTTCCCAGACAGCAGCTGGTGCTGGCCAAATATTTGGCCATTCTGCCTTACGGAATGGTCAGCCTCGTATGTACGCTGCTGCTGTACCTGGTCGCGTTCCTGTCCGGCCGGACAACCGGCCCTCTAGCCTGGAGAGAGCTTGCGCTGTGCCTTGCCGCCTTTCCGCTGCTTGCATCATTCTACCTCCCTCTCTATTATTGGCTGGGCCGGAAGGGGACGCAGGTGGTCAATTTTGTCTTCATCATGCTGATTATGCTTAGTGTTAGCGCGGCCTCTAAGCTGGTGGAATGGATGCCTGGACTGTCGCACTGGGTGAGTACAGGCAATACGGACAGCATTCTGCTTCCGGTTATTGCGGGTCTTGGCTATGTGCTGGTTCTGTTCTGCTCCTATCTGATTTCGCTGCGTGTATTTGCTGCCAAGGATATCTAATAATTATTTATGAGCCCTCGAAATGATCTCCGGAGATCCGGAGGTCATTTTTTTCTGTTATATTGGCTCTAACTGGATCTAAGTGTATTTAATACAACTGGAGAGGCCTGTTTTGCGCTGAAACTGATGTAGCTGTACTCTGTACAATTAAATCGGCAGTAAGGAAGCAAAAGTGGAGTCTGACCTAATTCTAACTGTAAAGAATACAATTATAACTGTTAATACCGGTCTTTTCTTCGTTATAACTGCAGGAAGTACACTTAAAGCCATGTGCACAGGTTGTTAAAAGGGCTGCATTTCCTGCAATCAATCTGTGGCATAGAGTGCAATCGATTCATTTTAACCAAACCATAAAATAGAAAATAAAGGGAACCTTTGGCCTGATAACGGGGTCGTATAAAGTGAGGTGAGTGCAATTGGAGCTGGAGCTGGATAAGCGGGTTGAACGGGAGAATCAGGATGAACGGGATACGCCGGATGAGCTGAAGGATGCCGAAACCATGAATGAAGATCAGCTGCGGCAGGTAATGGGCCTGTACGGAAATGATATCTGGAACTATATCTACTATCTGACCAAAAATGCCGGGCAGGCGGATGACCTCACGCAGGAAGTATTCGTGAAATGCTTTTACCGGATTGGCACATATAAGGGAACTTCCAGCTTGAAGGCCTGGCTGTTTACGATTGCGCGCAACACGGTTTTCTCTTACCGGAAATCGCGGTTTTTCCGCACAGGCCTGTGGGGCGGGGTTCAGAGCCTTTCGTCTGTGTACGAGGAGCGGCAAGGGGCAGAGGCAGGTCAGCATGGCACCATGGTGGAGCAGCAGCTCGGCACTTCGCGTTCGGCGGAGATGGAATATCTGGGTAACCAGCAGACGAGGGATATCTGGGACATCATTATGAAGCTGCCGGAGAAGCTGCGTGAGGTGCTGGTACTGGACCTGAAGGCAGAGCTGTCGGTTAATGAAATCGCCGGTCTGACCGGGCTGCCTCCGGGAACCGTCAAGTCAAGGCTGCACCGTGCGCGGCATAAAGTCCAGGACAAACTAAGGGGGATGAAGTGATGGAGGAGCATGAGCCGCAGTGGTATGAACAGGCACGCAAAGGGCCGTTCCAGGAGCCGAAATTTACGGATTCCTCTGCTGAAAAGGTGATCCGGCGTGTACAGCAGGGCAGGCCGGGCCAAGTCAGAGCCGGATACAGGCTCCGGGGCTTGCTGGCAGCGGCTGCCGTTGTCCTGGTGCTGGCAGGAGCAGGGGCGTTGTACCTGAACAGCATGCCCGCAAAAGAGGGTAATTCGGCAGGCATCACTCTTCCTGTGGAGAATAATCCTGTGCTTACCGATGAAGCGCTACAAAAGATCGCAGAACAGCTGATGCAGGAGCAGCTTGGCAAAAAGCTTCCTTTTGAAAAACTGTTGCGGGAGGGAAATAAGGACTACGTACAGCTCGTTTACAGAGAGAGCGAACAATCGGACTCCTACGCATTTTTCCAAATTAGCAAAGAAACGGGGGAAGTTACTATGTACAGCATGTGTGCTTCGTATGTGCCGGGAGAAATCGGCAGCAGGCTGATCGATGATGCCCGGCAAAAATTGCAGGAGCTCGGGTATAAGCGGGAATTTCGGGCTACGGGATTAACGCGTTACGCCGTATATGGACGTACGGCCAATAAGACTGTTGAGATTCAGAATGTTGTGCATGCAGAAGATGCGGACATTAACTTTACAAACGGAGCATATGTCCGGGCAGGCTTCGATATGGATCAGAACGAAGTCAGCCAGGAATTGAAGCAAGCCGGATTACAGGCAATCAGGCTGATTAGAAGCGGAGGGGAAGAGGCTTTGACTAAAATCCTCCGTTCCACCATAAAAGGCGCAGGCGATGAAATCACTCTGATTTATGGCGATAGACCGGCCGAGGATACATTTGTTACTTTGGATTATGCTACACATGCTGTTCTGGACGCGTCCGATTATTCGCTGAACGTTATTCCATCTACCGACCCCGGGGAGCTTGCCAAGTATGACCAGCAGCTGCTGGAGATGGATAACGCCAAGCTGCAGAGCGCAGCCGCTGCCATTGCCGATAAGCTGTACGGGATCCGGCTGGAGGATTATATGCTGGACAAGAACGGATCAAGGCCGGGGGTCATTACCTTCGAGAGCCGCGGGGAGGCGCCGGCCATTGAAGCCTCTTATAATCTGGACGGCGCCATGTACAGCTTCAGCGTGAAGCGTGAGAGTAATACGCTGCCCTATTAATGAAGAAAAAATAGCAGCTATGCAAAGAGACGTACGCCAATACCGGGCGGCGTCTCTTTTTGATTAACAAAACAAGTATTGCTATACTAGAGAAATCTGATATTTTACAGAAAAGTGGAAGTTATTTTACAGAAAAATACGGAATAGAAGTAAGAGGGGATAAGATGAACGAGAACAAAGCCAAGCTGTTGCCGGTGCAGTTCTATATTGTAGCCGGATTCATCTGGCTGAAGCTGCTGCTGTTGAGAGGACTGTTTTTTGACCGGATCGCCTGGGAGTGGATTGCCGCCGATCTGGCACCGGTGCTGCTGATTATGGGGATTCTGACCGTTATTCTTCCGCGGCGCATGAAGACGGGTGCTTATTGGATCTTCAATACGATCTTATCGCTGCTGCTGTTCGCAGCCAGTGTGTATTTCAATCATTTCGGTTCGGTTCCGACCTATCTGGCCTTCTATGAGCTGAATCAGGTCTTTCAGGTCAAAGAGAGTGTGGAATCAACGATTCAAACCATTGATTACCTGTTCTTCGCTGATCTTGTGGTGATGATGCTGTATGCGCTGATCCGCAGATGGCAGCGGGGGCCGGCCAGCCCGGTCCGCAGCTACACCGCCGGCCGGGCGACAAGAGTCCAGCTGATAGTCATTCTGGTGGCGATTCTGGGCGGCGCCTCGCTGTCAGCCTACTCCGTTCATGCAGCACGCAACATTACGAACGAGCTGGTACAGGCGGAGAGCGCCGGATTCCTGAATTATGAGGTGGTTGCGGCGATTAAGGCGCAGGAGGATAACGGTTTAATCGGCACGGGCGATATTAAGGAAACGATTGCCAGGGTAGAGCAGCTGGAGGCTGGCTACCCGTACAGTGATAAGCCTGCCGGTACAATGCCGGAGTATTTCGGCTCGCAAAAGGGCAAGAATGTAATCGTGATTCAAATGGAGGCCTTCCAGAACTTCCCGCTGCATCAATCATTGAACGGGCAGGAGCTGACACCGGTGCTGAACAGCCTGGCCGGAGAAGGCTTTTATTTTCCCCATGTCTACCAGCAGATTGGTCCGGGTAATACTTCCGATGCCGAATTTATGAGTAATACTTCGATCTATCCGCTCGGCACGCTGGCAATGTCCACCGGCTTTGGAGACCGGGAGCTGCCGAGCCTGCCGCGGCTTTTGCGGGATAAAGGTTATGAGGCCTACACGTTTCATGTGAATAAGGTTGGCTTTTGGAACCGCAATGAGCTGTATCCGGCGCTGGGCTTTAACGGCTATTATGATAAAGGGTTCTTCAAAAATGATCATTTCAACGCCTTCGGCGCCTCGGACGAGCAGCTGTATATCACTGCTGTAGAGAAGCTCGCGGAGCTGAAGAAGAAGGGCAAGCCATTCTATGCCCAGCTGGTGACGGCCTCCAGCCATCACCCGTTCAAGATTCCGGATAACTATAAAAGAATTACATTGCCGGATAATCTGCAGGATACCATGCTTGGCGATTATCTGACGGCGATCAACTATACGGACTATGCTGTCGGCACTCTGATTGACGGGCTGAAGCAGCAGGGACTATGGGATAACACAGTGCTTGTGCTGTATGGCGACCATTTCGGGCTGCAGCCGCAGGATGTGCCGCCGGAGCAGGTGGAGGAAGCACTCGGTACGCCGTATGATTCCCGGATCAGCCGCTTCAATATCCCGTTGATCGTGCATGTGCCGGGCATGACCCAGGGGCAGACGGTGGAACGCACCGGAGGCCAGCTGGACATTCTTCCGACTGTGGCAAATCTGCTGGGTGTCTCGCTCAAGGACGAAGGGTTTACAGCATTCGGACATGATCTGCTGAATATCGGCCGCAATGTCGTGGGCATGCGCTATTATCTGCCTACGGGTTCCTTTTTTAATGATGAGATTATGTTCGTTCCGGGCAAAGGATTCGCTGACGGTATAGCCGTTTCGCTGGATACACTCCAGCCGGTGGCAGATTTCAGCCCATATGAGGACGACTACAACTATATTCTGCAGCTGATAGGCCTGTCCGATGAATACGTGAAGCTGCTGCCGCAGCGCTAGGGGGAGCTATGAAAAAAAGAATATTGAAACCCGAGTACCTGGTGGCTCTTGCCGGCTGCGGCCTAATTCTCTATCTGCTGTTCCTGCAGCCTTTTGTCGGGGTAGCTGATAACGGGGATTTCAAGCGGATGATGGATACCGTCGGGCTGAATTACTATAATGCTGCTGAAAGCTATGCTGACCGTTTTTTCAGCTTCAGCCATGCAAGATTTTCCTATGAAAATCTGTTTC
>CAKMKL010000160.1 GCA_927443375.1 uncultured Paenibacillus sp.
ATACTTAGTGTGCTGACGCCTCCGCAGCGTGAAGAAGTACTGGCGTTCCTGGAAAAGGAGCTGAAGCCCCGGCTATTCTATGACGGAGTCTGGGTAATGGATTACCGGAGAATCCGTGTATCGGCCATGAAACGGTAAAAAAAAGAGCGCACCGGAATATTTCCTTCCGGAGCGCTCTTTTAGTGATTACGGGTAGCAAACGGCTATGTCTATTCCCCTACATACCTGTCTCTTCCGGCTCCCATCCCTACAACGAACAGCAGCAGACTTGCTGCTGCCAGCAGGGCCAGCGGAGCATTCCAGCTATGCGTCGCATCATGCAGCAGCCCGAACAATACCGGACCCGCGGCAGCCAGCAGATATCCGACAGACTGGGCCATCCCCGAGAGCTCACTTGCCTCTTGAGTCGTGCGGGTCCGCAGGCTGAAGAACATCATCGCGAGGCCGAAGGCGAACCCGCCGGCGATGCCGATGCACACCGCCCACAGCGCCATCCACCCGCTGCCGCCAAGCCAGATTCCGAGAATACCGAGGATGAACAACATCGAGGTGATCAGTACAAGCCCCCGCTGATTCTTCAATCTTCCCGCCCATAGCGGAACAAAAAATGTAAACGGCAGCTGGGCCAGCTGCATCAGCGACAGAATCCAGCCGGCATGGCCGGAAGACATGCCGCGTTCACTTAAGATCACTGAAAACCAGGCAATCAGAACATAGTAGAGCAAGGATTGCAATCCCATAAACAGCGTTACCTGCCATGCAAGCGTTGAACGCCATATGTTGACAGAGGCAGCAGCTGAACGTGTCCCGTTTCCTTCAAGCAGGTTCTTCATTTGAGGAATCCAGAACACCGTAGCCAAAGCCGCGACAATGAACCACAGCGAGAGCGTTCCCCGCCACCCGAAGCCGGCAATACCGGCAAGTGGCACACTGAAGCCCGAAGCCGCGGCTGCACAAAGATTCATGGATACTGTATACATGCCCGTCATCAGGCCGATCCGTGCAGGAAATCTGCCCTTGATCAGTCCGGGAAGCAGCACATTACAGACGGCAATAGCCAGTCCAATTAGCGCCGTGCCTGCAATGAAAGTAACGGCTCCCGCCGCTGAGCGGAGCAGAATTCCTATCGACAGCGCCAGCATAGCCAGCAGCAGAATATTCCCCAGACCATACCTGCGGGCAAGCTGCGGCGCAAAAGGTGATAACAGCGCAAAGGCCAGCAGCGGCAGAGTAGTGATCAACCCCGCGAGTGTATTGGTCAAGCCCAGATCGTCACGAATCAGTCCCAGCAGCGGCCCGACAGAGGTGAATGGGGCACGCAGTGCTGCGGCAACAAACAGGATGCCCAGCACCAGCAGGAAACGGCCGGATCCGGTATCCGGGCGGGACATGCCCGGATTGTGTAAGGTTTGGTCTTGCGGTCATGATGCTCCTCCCGGTTGCAGCGCAAATCCCTGACAAACCCGGGTTTTCAGGGATTACTGCACATATGTCAACGCACATTGTTTTATTATAACCTTGCCGGAAGGACGCACGGTACGGGCGGACAAGCCGGCTCGGAAGAATTGCTGGGGGAGGCTGCTGCAAACGCAGCTGACACTGCTGTACGCGGGGTATCTTATTATACGGATGCCTCTGTGCTCCATGATCACGGAAGACTGCCCGTGCTGATCTATGGCCCCGGTGATCCGGGGCTTGCTCATCAGCCGGATGAGTGGGTCGATATTGATGCTTATCTGGATTCGATTGAGTTCTACCGCAAGCTGGCCGTCACATACCTTGGAGTTATCAGGGATTAGGCCGTGTCTGCTTATCACGCTCAAAAACAACCTTCCGCCAGTGACTGCTGGATATGATCTAACATTTTTTTGCTTATATTGGAATTAATATAATTCCCGGTATATGTCCCGGAGTACGGGCAGTAATAATTCTTAGACTACTAAAGAGGACTTAGAGTTTTGTCAACCTTTACAATGTAGAGAATGAGCATCATTTTATGCCTTTTCACCCAGTCCGGCCTGGCCATTTTCGCATATTTTATCAGTATTCAAGTATAAAGGAGGAGATAACATGAGCGAAAATGTCGGCGGATACAGCCCGTTCACTTCTACTGGCGCGATTCTGGTTTTGTTCATCCTGCTGGTAATCATCACTAAATCCCTCTGGGTATAAGGTTAGATGGTCTTATCCCGAAGCTGCCGGTCCTTATGGGCCGGCAGCTTCTTTACATAGGGTGCCTGGAAGAGAAGCATCATTTTATGCCTTTTCACCCAGTCCGGCCTGGCCATTTTCGCATATTTTATCAGTATTCAAGTATAAAGGAGGAGATAACATGAGCGAAAATGTCGGCGGATACAGCCCGTTCACTTCTACTGGCGCGA
>CAKMKL010000161.1 GCA_927443375.1 uncultured Paenibacillus sp.
GCACTCTGACAGGCCAGTAAAGACTCCGCCTGTGCCTGCAGAATCTGCTGAAGATATGTGAAGACTCCGCTGTCCAGATACGGGCGCATCAGCTCCAGATACTCCGGCAGTCCGAGCGTGAACCAGCCATTGCCGCGGCACCAGAAGGCTTCACTGAAATTATGCCGTTCGCCAAAATGCCAGCCGTGGAAGAACAGGCCTGTTTTTTTGTCATACAGGTACTTAATATGCAGCAGCAGCTGATGCAGGGACGTTTGCCGCCACTGTGCATTGTCGTATTTCACGCCCATTTTTGCCGTGAACAGAATAGCCATAAACAGCGTATCAATCCAGATTTCATTCTCATGGAGTGTAATTTCACTCTTGTCCGCACCTGTTGTCACATGCTGATAGCCTTGCTCCAGTGTGCGGGGCAGGCCATTCATCAGCCAGTTTACCCATTCAAGACTCAGTTCCTCAGCTTCCGCCAGTTCCATCAGCGACAGCAGCGGGGCGGTCGTATTAATGTTCCGGCTGGGCAGTCCTTTCTCCAGCTGGCGGGCCATCCATGGCTTGGCATAAGCCGTATACCGGCCGTCACCGAAATGCCGCTCCAGCTTTTGCAGCCCATATAGCCCCACGCCCTGCGGCCAGTCCCACTCCTCCATGCCGAAATCACGGGCAAAATAGCCCCGCCGTCCCGCGTCTCCCCCCAGGTTCTGCAATTCAGCTTCGTTGTCCGGCCGGTCAAGCTTTAGCAGCTTTTCCGTTACACGGCTCAG
Organism: uncultured Paenibacillus sp.; assembly: GCA_927443375.1. Classification (GTDB taxonomy): domain Bacteria; phylum Bacillota; class Bacilli; order Paenibacillales; family Paenibacillaceae; genus Paenibacillus_AQ. Next base: position 762 of record CAKMKL010000161.1, read on the forward strand.
CTTCCCCACCATTTCCTCCTTGTTCACCCGGCTGTTCACCATCTGTTGCCCCTCTCCTGCACCCGTCATGCCATACTCTCCTCTCATGTTCACACCTGCCGCAGCTTGATTCTAAAAGTCCTGATCTCGTAAGGCCGGATCTGGAAGGACAAGCCGTCCTCCCGCCACTCCCCCTGCGGCTCCTCCATTAAATTGCACTCCTGCCAGGATGCGATGGAGTAGGCGCTCTCTATGTGCACCTGAGTCCGCGAACCGGCATATTCATGCAGGCGCAGTACAATATCGGCACCATCTTCCGAGCGCTTGACGGCATCGACCAGCACATGTCCGCCTCCGATGGAGAACAGGGGCTCGCCTTCCAGCTGTCCCGGTACAGCACGCAGGGGATTATTCAGCTCCCAGGCCTCCTGGACCACTCCGCCTTCTACAAAATCACCGGTATGCGGATATAGCGCATACGTAAAGCTGTGATGCCCCTGATCCTGCTCAGGATCGGGATGAACGGCCGATTTCAGCAGGGTCAGCCGCAGTACACTGTCTTTGATGTCATAACCGTATTTGCAGTCATTGAGCAGGGCTACGCCATATCCTTTCTCACTGACATCGGCCCACTGGTGGCCTACTGTTTCGAAACGGGCGTAATCCCAGCTCGTATTCCAGTGAGTCGGCCGTTTGACATTGCCGAACTGGATATCATAAGTCGCTTCCAGCGCATGGATATCGACCGGGAAGGCCGCCTTCACCAATTGGTTATGCCCCTGCCAGTCGATGACGGTCCGGAAATCTATTCTGGCCGTATCACGGTAGAAGATGATGTCCTGGGTAATCACTGAACGGTGATACGCCCAGGCCATGCGCAGCACCGCCCGCAGCGGACCGTTCTCAGTCACCCTGCACTCCGTAAGCTGCGAGATCTCCGTCATCTTCTCCTGATAGAAGATGTCGATGTCCCAGGCCTCATAATCCAGCGGCTTGTCTTCGAACACTTGAAGCACATTGCCGCGCTGTCCCGGCGCCAGAAGCTCACGGTCGTTACGCCGGTCACGTATCGAGATGAAATGGCCCTGGTCATTCCAGGCCGCCTCAACCAGCGGTGTGGTCAGCCGGCAGCCGGCAATCACCGCCAGCTGCCCCGCTTCCGAAGCCCGGGTATCCGCCGGCTCTGATACAAGCACCACTGTGCCAAGCGCAGGCACGTAAGGAACATACACCAGCCTGCCTCCGTCTTCCGTCGGCTGCTGCTCCAGCAGCTTCCCGGCACTGTCCCGGATAACAGCCGGGACGTCCGCTTCGCCCGCCAGTTCAACATAACGCGGGCGGTCCCAGGTCGAGCTGTTCAGCAGCGTGAAGGATTCCGCCCCTTCAGAACCGCCGCTACAGCTGCTGCCCTGAGGGCTACCGTAGCCGCCTTCTTCCCCGCCGCTGTTAATTAAAGCCAGCGACCGGGCCTCACCTTCCGCATATTCAAGGTCACTGTCCTCGTACACCTCTTTGATCGACGAACCCGGGATAATATCATGGAACTGGTTGCGCAGCAGGATCTCCCATATCCCGCGCAGTTCCGCCGCAGGATAAGCCGTTGCTAGATCGCCGCGCCTCACACCTGTCAGCGTATGCAGCCACTCCGCATCGCGGAGCAGCAGCTCCAGGCGGCGGTTGTATTTTTTATTGTGTGCTTGTGAAGTGTAGGTGCCCCGGTGGCATTCGAAGTATAATTCGCCGTTCCAGGTATGCACCTGTGATTCAGCATCACGGATACGCTCATGCAGTCCGGTAAAATACTCCCCCGCACTGCCCGTCTGAAGCTTTGGCATCCCCGGAAGCTTATCGAAACGCCGCCGAAGCTCCAGCATCTCCCGCGTAGGCCCGCCGCCCCCGTCACCCCAGCCGTAAGCAAACAGCAGATGATCGTTGATCTCCTTATCCTGATACGAGTTCCAGATTCCGCGCAGCAGCGCAGCCGTCATCCGGCCGTTATACGTGTACGCATCCCCGTTCTTCTCCGACGTTGTGATGAAATGGGTGAGAACCTCCGAGCCATCCATCCCCCGCCACCAGAAGGTATCATGCGGCATCCGGTTGAACTGGTTCCAGCTGATTTTGGTCGTCATGAAGGTGTCTATGCCCGACCTCCGCAGAATCTGCGGCAGCGCCCAGCTGTAGCCGAATACATCCGGCAGCCACAGGTATTTGCTCTCGATTCCGAACTGCTCACGGAGATAGCGCTTGCCCGTCAGAATCTGGCGGACCAGCGACTCGCCTGACGGAATATTGCAGTCCGCCTCCAGCCACATCGCCCCTTCCGCCTCCCAGCGTCCTTCCTTGATCCGCTCTGTGATCCGCCCGAACAGCTCGGGATAATCACGCTCCAGATAGTCGTACAATTGCGGCTGTGTCTGCAGGAACTGATATTCCGGGAATTCCTCCATCAGCCGCAGCACGGTCGAGAAGGAGCGTGCCGTTTTCTCCCGCGTATGCTTCAGCCGCCACAGCCAGGCGACATCAATATGGGTATGGCCCAGGGCCGTAATCGTGACATCAAAGGTCCTCGGCATGGCCTCAACCGCCTGATTCAGGCTGGCATCTGCCCGGTACAGCGAGCGGATATGCGCTTCCGAGCCGGGCTCCGACCAGTCAATTTCATTGAATGCGTCATTCAGCGCCTTTTTCAGCCACTGCTTCTCCGGCTGGTCGCTGCCGAGGTAACGGAAGGTATCCAATGCCGCCTGCGACATATAGAACAGATCATCAACCGTCTCATCCAGATAACCCAGCATCGCCTCACTGATCCGGTGCTCCTGAACAACGGGCGGCCCTCCGCCCTCCAGACCTGACCATAACCGAAAGGCCAATTCCACAGTCTGTCCGCCTAATTCATCGCCAAAAATAACTTCCCTATGGTTATTATCCACACCCTGATAAGGCGCTCCGTTCACAAACAGCAGTGATTCAAACCCGGAGTTGTTGAAGCTCCCCGACTTCCCGAAATCAAATCTGCCTGCGAGCTTAAAGCCCTCTTTTGCTTCGGGCAGTACCACCACGGCACGCAGCCAGACATAACGGTCCCGCCCGCGCCAGTGCTCATGCAGCCTGATTGTGCCATCAAACACAACAGCTCCCGGATAAACACCATTAGCCCCGTCCTCATCCTCCGCAAGCTCCAGTTCCGTAAGCTCCAGAACCTTGAGGTATCTGTACTTTCCGAGTTCGGCCTGGCGCCGGATCAGCTTTTCTTCGGTCAAAAACATCCTCTTCACCCCTTGTATCCGCTTTCACACCGTCACTATAGCAAATCTCCGCGCCCAAAAACTATCCATTAATTGCTGTAATAAACCGCATACATTGCAATTTTTGCTTTTTCGGACCTATAATACATGTAAATTATAAAATAAGGCGGCGAGAGCATATGCTTGAAAGCGACCTGTTATATGAGCAAGGGTATAGCGTACGCATCAACACTCCGGCTGACCCGCTTTTTTACTATTTTGACTATGACCAGCGGTCCCACAACATCAATATGGAGTTTCAGCATGACCACGATTTCTACGAAATTCATATTCTGCTCGATTCCAGAGCCACCCATATCATCGAAGGCAACGTACATGCCCTGCGGCAGTATGACATCGTTCTGCTCCGTCCGTTCCGGCTTCACATGACCCAGTATCCCGTTGGTCCGCCGCATAAACGGCTGATCATCAACTTTGCCGTGCCCACCAATACACCCGGTTTCGAAACCGCTTACAAAAATATCCTGCTCCCTTTCGGAGAAGAAGTGCCGATCTACCGGTTAACGGGGGAGCCGCGCAGCGCTGTATTCGCCCCCCTTAACGCCATCTTTACCTTGTCACACGACGCTTCACCGCTGAGTCCGGTGTTGATTCACAGCCTGTTCCAGCAGTTTCTGTGCGCTTTAACCCAGCAGCGGGAGATGAACAGCTATGTACTGGAGGAAATCGGGAACGCGACCATGCAAAAAATATATTCCATCACCGCCTGCATCCATAGCCGCTACAGCAGCGAGCTGACCCTGGATTCGATCTCCAGAGAGTTCTATATCAGCCCCTACTATTTGTCGCACCAGTTCAAAGCAGTCACCGGCTTTACCTTGACTGAATATATCCAGATGACCCGGGTCCGCAAAGCCCAGCAGCTGCTGATTCACACCCGGCACAAGATCTCCGCCATCGCCGAGCAGTGCGGCTTCAACAGCTTTTCGCAGTTCAACCGCATCTTCAATAAGCAGAGCGGCATGTCTCCGTCTGCCTTCCGCAAGCAGCAGGCTTCCTCCGGGGCATCCGCCCCCACACTGTCTTACTGACAGATGGAGCACTGAAATGCGTGTGATAATGAAAGAAGCTTCTGAGCTGCCCAAAGGGCAAATCAGAAGCTTCTTTTCTTATTATGCGGTCGAGAGGACTCGAACCTCCACGGTATTGCTACCACACGGACCTGAACCGTGCGCGTCTGCCAATTCCGCCACGACCGCAAAGTAATGTTTATTGCAGTGCAGGAATTAATATATCATGAATCCCGGGACTTCGCAAGCTTTTTTTATTTTCGAAATAAATTCTCTCCAATGAATGCCCCGCCGACCTGCAGCAGCACTAACTCAACTGAGGGTTGGATTTCCTGCTCTGATCCCCCTCCTTCAATCGCTGTTCATTTTGCCGGATGGAATTATAATGAAATTACGACGTCGAATTCAAATTCGGGAGAAGAACAATATGATCAGCAGTGAAAAAGTAGGCAAGCGGATCGCCATGCTCCGCCGGGAAAAACAATTATCGCAGGAGCAGTTAGCGGAGCAGCTGCATGTCAGTGCCCAGGCGGTGTCCAAGTGGGAAACCGGCAAATCGCTGCCCGAAACAGCTACCCTGCCGCTGCTCTCCGGCATTCTGGGCCATTCGATCGACAGCATTCTGCTGCCGCAGGAGCTCGCGGTTCTGTCAGCAGTGTATACCGACGGATACGAACAGCAGGATGTCACCCATTTTGTTAACCAATTCATTACCGGCAGTAAGCTTACTTTGGCCATCAGCGATCAGAGCTTCCCGCAGTCCATTCATAGCGACCGCTGCAAGCTGCTTATCATCAAATACGAGACGCCCGCCGGTATCTACTCCACCTACGTGCTGAAGGATCAGCACCTGGCGATCGACGTACATTCGAAAGGCTATACTCTTGGCAAAAGCGAGCTGGAGATTGTTCATGCCGCTTACGGCAATGAACATGCCAGCCGGGATGTGCTGGGGAAGATGAAGCACTATGCTTATTTTCAGTGGCCGCATTTTACGGTAGATCAGGAGTTCTTCCCTAGCGCAATGGGGCATGAGGGCAATGAGTATCTGCTGCTCGTCTACCTGAATGCAGACGGAATTCATGCGCTCAGCTGCATGGAGGGGGAACAGGTCCACTACAGCCCTGACCGGATGAGGCTTTTTGCGGGCGGGTCTTCCCGTCAGCATTACATCGCAGAGAACGTAGGGCGCCTTGGTTTTGGCAAGGGAATGGATTGCTCGTGGGCAGGGGCGCTTTATACCTCACTGTCCGCTATGGGTATAGATACCCGCTATGAGGAGGTTATGGGAGTTTCCGGAGCATGCTGGCGGGTGGCTTTTACACCGGTGTGGGACTACAGTTCAGCAGATGCTCTCGTCGCCTATGACTATGCCGCGCCAGCCTTCAGCGCTTATGGGCTTAAGGCCAGCTGGGCGAACCGGCTTACACCTGAGGAACGCAGACGGGAGAAGCTGCAAATCATGGAGAGCCTCCATAAACATCAGCTGCCGGTTGCTCTGAATCCAAGGGTCGCCCCCGAGTGGGGAGTCATTACGGGATATCTAGATAACGGGGGCACCCTGCTGTGCCGCAGCTATTTTGATGACGAGACCTTTAGTGAGCTGCAGGAGGATCCGGAATTCCGGGAGGCTATGGAGATCAGCAAAGGGCATTTGTACGTAGACCATTGGCCGTATAAGCTGCTCTATATCGAAAAGCATGGCCCGGTCCGGCCGGTGCTGGACAGTCTGTATGCCTCCCTCCAGGTGAAGCTGGACTCTATGCAGGCTGGAGAGAATCATGGTTACCGGCTGGGATACAGCGCTTTGGCCGCCTGGGCGGAGGGCCTTCTTGATCACGCCTGGTACCAGGCAGCCGATGCTGAGACGTTTACACGCCGCTACAGCGTGAATCACTTCTGCCTGATGGCGCTGAATGATGCCCGGAGAAGCGCTGCCGCCTACTTGCAAGCCTCGCTGCCGCTTTTGCAGGACCCTGCCGCTTACGCGCTCTTGGGGGAAATAGTTGCCGTATATGAACAAATGTACACTCTGCTCGATCATTTCTTCAGCCATATGAAGGAACCGGCTGCCCTGCAGCAGGCCCAGGCTTCCCCGAAGCAGCTGTGGGACCAGAGCCAGCGGGAGCAGCAGGCGGAGCTTCTGCAGACCGTGGCCTCGCTCGAACGCCGGGGCGATGAGCTGGCCGGGCGGCTGCTGGAGCATATCTGATAACGGACTAATAAATAATTGCATTTACCGCAATAGAAAGGCTCCATATTCCAGGGTAAATCACCTTCTGCTGTATTTCGTACCGTAGATTTCTGGACTTCGGGTCAAAATCATCGGTTTCACCAAATTCTATTGTATAGAGTGCAGCAGATTCAGTATTACGTCTGATTTAAGGGGAATCTACTGTAGAAAGTGCAATACAATGCATATTTATAGGTTCAAGGAGTAAATTCCCGGACAAAAGGGATGTTCCAAGCAGCCATCTTCCGGCTTATGAAACATCCCTTTCCTTGTGCGGTATTTAGTTCATATCAAAACTCATCAAAGCTTAACCTGCCGCTTCCACCGGACCGCCGCCAGGCTTTTTCACCGGACGCAGATTCGATCTCCATTGCAGTCCGCTATTCGCCCAGTTATGTATCACTCCCTTGTGGAGGCAGCTGACGCATAGCTCATCATAAAATCTACCAGGGACGGGGCCGGCAGCGGTCTGCTGATGAAGTAGCCTTGAAGCTCATCGCTGCCAAGATTGCACAGCAGGTCAAACTGTTCCTTCAGTTCCACACCTTCGGAAACAACACGCAGTCCGAGGTTGTGGCTGAGTTCGATGATCGCGCGGACCAGTGTATCGTCGGAAGCCCCTGGCTGAATACCGGCTACGAAGGAGCGGTCAATCTTGATAAGATCTACCGGGAAGGTCCGCAGGTAGCTCAGCGACGAGAAGCCGGTGCCAAAATCATCGAGCGAAATGCAAAAGCCCATGCTGCGAAGATCTGCGAGAGAGGTGATGATGGATTCGTCCGACATCAGCATCGTCTCGGTAATTTCCAGCTCCAGGCTATATGCTGTAAGCCCGTTGTCTGCCAGCGCCTCCTTCAATTGCTCCGGCAGACCGGGCTGCATAAGCTGCAGTCCCGAGATATTGACGGCTGCCTTTAGCCGGATGCCTTGATCCCGGAAGCTGCGCAGGTCTGCACAGACCTTGCGGAGCACCCAGTTGCCGATACCGAGGATCGATCCGCCGGCTTCCGCCAGCGGAATGAATTCAGCGGGTGAGACCGGCCCGAACGTTGGGCTTTTCCAGCGCAGCAGCGCCTCAACCTTGACGATATCTTTCTTCGATGCCGAGAGAATCGGCTGATAATACATCTCCAGCTCGCCGTTGTCGACGGCGGAGCGCAGCTGTCTCCCGATCACTTTTTTGCGGCTGAAAGCCTCTTCCAGCCTTTCCGAATAACGGAATATATTGTTCCGTCCGTTCTCCTTGACCTGGAACATCGCCAAATCGGCAGCCTTGACGAGAAGTTCGGCGTCCTCACCATTCTGCGGATAGATGCTGACCCCGATACTCGCCGTACTATAAAATAACTGGCCGTTTAGCGTATGCGGTTCAGCCAGCACTTGCTGGATTTTGGCGATCTGGGCCTGAATATCCTCTGTACCGGAAAAACGGGAGAGAAGAATCGTGAACTCATCCCCGCCAAGCCGGGACACCAGGTCATCCGGTCCGACTGCACCGGCTAGCCGGTCGGCAATCTGCTTGAGGACCGCATCCCCGAAGTCATGCCCCCAGGTGTCATTGACCGCTTTGAAATGATCGAGGTCGATGAACAGCAGAACAATCTGCCGGCCCTGGATTTTTGCCTTCTGAATAACCCGGTTCAGCGACTCAAAAAAGAATGCGCGGTTCGGCAGCTGGGTTAACGGGTCGACCATCGCCTGCCGGTGCAGCTCTTCCTGTGCAGTTTCGAGCGAGGATATCATCCGGTTGAACTCCACTTCTACCTCACTGAGTTCATCCCGTCCCCTGATATCGAGACGGATCGACAGATCACGGCTTTTGCCGATCATCCGGATCCCGCGGACCAGCGCCGCCATCCGGGAGAGAATAGTACGTTTCACGAACAGCAGGCTGAGCAGGCATATACCCAGGGTAGAGATGACGAAGAACAGCGTGAAATTAGCCATCGCTTGTTTGCCGATTTCATAAATATGACGCGGCTGCTCTATGGATATCACGATTCCCGGATTGCCGAACAGATCGTAGATAACGGCATGACCCTCCAGCCGGTTTTCGGGCAAATAACTCACCCATATGTTCTGCCCCCGGCTCTCCTTCAGCAGGTCACCAGAAGCCCTCTCAACGGTTATACCGGACGGACTAAGGGCACCGACCCGGCTGATCTCTGTATCGTCCAGCTTCCGGCCGGCCACTGCCATCCCGGCGACGGGACCTGTCATATCATTGTGGAGAACAGGCTGTAAGGTAATCAGCATGGGACCGTCATTCAAGAGGACCATTCCGGTGAAATGGTCCTCTGGATTCGTAAGAAGATCCCGCTGTTCCCGGATATCGTCAAAAAAGCTGACGATATCCGGCGTCACTGGTGCTACCGTCTCCCCGCTGGAATCATACAAGCCGCTATAGACGAGACTTCCGCTCCGGTTGATCAGTGCCATAAGATCAAACCGGTTGCTCTGAAAAGTCCCCTCATCGTAATTGCTGAGAATATAGGAATTCTGCAGGTCCCCCGACGTTCGGGAGGAGACATACTCATAGGTCTCGTCCCATGTCGAATAATTGAGCATCGTCTCGTTCATACCCTGAAGCTCCGATTCGTAGGTCTGGATGATATCGGACATGCGCCCTTCCAGCGCTTCCTGGTCTAACTCCGTGAACCGGTCCAGAAAAATCTCCTGCGAAATCACGTACGTGGAGGCGAGGGCGAGCAGAGAAATAGTTATAATAAACAGTACAATCTTGGTCCGCAGCTTCATGATAAATCTCCTAGGAAATCGATTATAAGATAGTAAAACTGACGAGCAGCGTAATCTCTCTCTTTACTAATATCGACGATTCCGCCCGGAATGTATAGACATGTAACGGAATAAACCTACATGCCGGACCAACCTCCTGAACTCCATGTGCATTATCATAGAAGCCGGCGGATAATTAGGGGCCTGCTTAAGAGAAATGGCGACCCCGAAAGGGGTCGCCTGATTCCATTTCCGGTAAATTACCGGAGGATATACTAAAACTTATGGATAACTTACGCCTTACGCCTTACGCCTTACGCCTTTAAATCCAGCACCAGCACATTGACTGAGTTCGCCGGCAGGTTAAGAATGACTGTATCCTTCTCGAGTGCTATTGCGCGCTCCTGCGGAACAATTCTTTCATTATTCTTCTGATTGACGTTAGGCACATGGACCAGCGAGGCATTGCCGGTTAACGTAATCAGCTTTGCAGCAGATTCTACGTTCAGCTCCTGAAGCCTCAGCTCGGTCACCTTCGCTACATCATCCGGGTTAACCAGCTTCACATAAACATGCTCCGTATCCTTGGTAACCGAGTTAAACACTTCGCTGTTGTAGGCCTCCAGCTTATAATCGAGAACCTTGCTTGCCGCCCGGCCGTCTGTATACGAGCAGATCAGATTGCTGCCATTCTCACCGCCATAGTTAACAGTAATCGTGTAGTCGGTGTTGTCAGCGAGGGCTTCATAGCTGGCCGCTCTCAGGTTGCCCGCCGCCGTACTGGAGGAGTAATCTCCGAGTGTATACGCCTCTACACCGTCCTTGAAGACCTTGACGCCGGTAGCATTGCCGCCATAGCCGATGGCGTACTCGAGGACATTTTTATGTTCTGCTGAAATATCCGTTAACCCCACACCAACGTAGAAACCGTCTTCGCCTGCGGCCTTCGAGGCAACAACCTCCACTGTATAGTCACTCCAGCTGTCGTTCAGGAGGTACAGACCGTTCCGGCCGCCGCTTTGCGCCTTCAGCACAAGACCTTCGCCGGCTTGTAGCGAGCTGCCTGCAGAACCCGGGATGACCTGCCAAGCCGGATTCAGTTCCCGGGTGAAGTCTTGCTCAAGCAGGACACTGCCGTCTTTGTTAGAAGTTACAGTCACCCGTTTCACCAGCACCTCAGCATTGCCTGCGGCAATTTCAATCCCGCCATGCGGGACGAGTGCGGCAGGTTTGCCGTTTTTATATGTGGAGAAGGAGGTCGCCAGTACTTTATTGCCCAGATATTTGGCGTAGAGCTGCTGCACATAATAGTTCGGCGTGAACCAGACGGTCTCATCATCAAACCAGATGCAGTCCGGGGTCCAGCGGTACGTGCCGTCCGTCAGCACTTTGTTGAACAGTGGCGCATAAGCGGCCAGCAGGACAACGTCAGCATTATTTTCAAAGCCCGTCATGACCGCAGCCTCGGCGACTGCACCGGCCAGCGTATTTTTATCTGTGGAAGCATATTCTCCGACGAATACCTTGGAGGTTTCCTTCCAGTCTATACTGCCATCTGCCTGATAAGCTCTATAGTAGTAGTTATACCGGTCCGCATTCTTGAGCAGGTACTCGTTGGAACGGTAATAGTGCTCGTCTGCAATAGTATCCATGTAGTTCGGCTGATCTTTGTACCAGGTCACCGTTTCTTGAATGACCTTCTGCCCGTCGGCAAAAGCGACCTCCGCCGAACCACTCAGATTACCGCTGAGGAATTTCCAGCCCTGCTGGTAGGCATCGTCATCCGCCTGTGCACCGACTGTAGAGATAATGTGCAGCGTATAGCCCGGATAGTTCCGTTCCATGTAAGCATCAATAGAGGTCTTGAACACTTCGAAGTTAGCAAAAAATTCCGTCCCCCAGTTCTCATTGCCGACGCCCAGGTAACGCAGGTCAAACGGAGCTTCATGGCCCATCTTCTTGCGCATGGCCGCCCACTCATTGTGCTCGAAGTCCATGCTGATGGCGAAGTCGATCAGATCCGTAAAGTTCTTAATATAGTAATCGCGGAGCTCCCCGCCTGCAGGGTGGGCATAATCCGAACGGGCCTGGCACAGCACACCGCAGGCCATTACCGGAAGCGGAGTAGCATTCAGGTCTTCAGCCAGCTGGAAATATTCCATATAGCCCAGACCCATGGTCATCATGTAGCCCCAGACGTTAAAATTCTCTTTGCGCAGCTCAATGTCGCCGATCGAATCCTTCCAGTCGTAGACATTCTCCCAGATGAAGGAGCCTTCCGAGATGCAGCCGCCCGGGAAACGCAGGAACTTCGGATGCATATCGACGAGCGCGTTCACCAGATCTTTTCTCAGCCTGTAGTTCGGGTTGCCATTATAGTTGGAATGGGCCGACTGCGAACGCGGTTCTTCTCCCGCACCCCAGACATCACGCGGCATAAGCGAGACCATATCGATGGAGATCTCACCGCCGAAGGTCAGCGCCAGCTGGCCCAGAACTGTAGAAGAGCCCGTTAATACGATCCCCGGTTCCACCCCGTATTTCTTCCAGGTGTTCCCGCCTTCAACTTCTACGGTGACAGCATCGCTGATTGCCTTGCCGTCCGTATCTTGAAGCTGGAGTGTAATTGTACCCGCCGACTCCGCCTTTGCCCAGATCGTGAAATCATACTTCTCGCCTGTCTTGACCGACATCGCACAGTGCTGGTTGGAATCGGCAAACCCGCGGTTACGGATCGTTGCTCCGTCCGCTACTGTCACGTAATAGGAGTTTACGTCCTTATCGGTGATCCCGAAGAATTCATTTAAGCCGCCGTGATGCTGCAGAGCCATCTTATCTGTATCACCGGACCAGGCGAACAGCGGCTCCCGGTTCCGTCCGGTGGAGCAGCCGCATTCGCCGGAGGCATGGGAATAAGTATCAAAGGCAAAGGATTCGAACGAACGGTTCTGCACCAGCTCCGCATAGATTCCGCCATCGGCCGCATTATTAATGTCCTCATAGAATAGGCCGTACATCACTTCGCTGACATCCAGCACTTCCTGATTGCCATGAATGGTCAGCGTGTAAGGCGGCAGATGCTGCGGAAGCACCGAAACGGCAAAGCTTTTCTCAATCGAAACTGGTCCTCTGCTTAGTACAGCGGTAATCGTTACTGGCTGTGCTGAGTCTATCTGCTGAATCTGCCCCTGATTAGACAGCACCGCAGGCTGGCTCGATGCCCAGGTTACGTTCACTTTTCCGCCCATTAGTGCTGACGGCAACGTCAGGTCTTCCGTAACAATTGAGGTCGGGAACGACAGATACTTGTCTCTGGCCAGCTTCACGATCTCTTCATCCGTTAAGGACTCGCACATCACTTCTATAACCTCGTCCATCGACAGCCCGGCCTTATATATCCGCAGATCGGAGAGCGATCCGGCAAAATCGGCATCGGCCTCATACTGCGAACGGCCAATAAAGTTCCGGCTGTAGTTATCTGCATCCGTAAACGAATCGAACCATCTGCGCAGCTGGGCGTAGTTGCCGCTGGAAGTCTGGCTGATCGAGCCGTCGGCCACCGCCTCCCCGTTCACATACACCACAGGACCTGCGCTGCTTAAGGTGCCGCCTTGGGTTCCGAGTACAGACAAGGCAATGTGCATCCACTCGCCGCCGGCGAAGCCCCTGCCCGGATCAACAACCAGATCGCCGCCGGCCGACAGCGTTCCCCGCAGGTTACGGGTCAGGAACAGGTAAGGTCCTGCTTCCCCCTTGCCAAAGTCAAAAATTCGCTCCCAGACATTTGCGCCCTTGCCGAAGTGGACCCACGCCGCTACCGTCACGCCCGTGTTGTCGCTTACATCCTTAAGCAGATCAGCAGGCAGCTGGACGTAGGAAGTGCCGCTGGCCCCTCCCGCAAACGTTACAGCCATCCGGCCGTTTACCTCAGAGACTGCTGGTGCCGCTTGACCGGAAGCCACTCCATCCCGCCCCTGGCCGGAGCTGTCTTTACCGGTATGTGCCGCCTCCTCAAACTTGTAATGGGCAATGATCTGATCACGGAAATTAGTCATTATGGTCTCTCCCTGTCATTTATTTAATATAAATATAAATCAATTCATAAATATAAATAGTATACTGATATACTACCCTAACCTGCGCACCTTTCTCAACTGTTAATTGTGAACACATCGAATCAATTTTTTGTCCGGATAGCACAAGCCGTCTGTCATTCCCTGTGTACTATAGTAGTAAACAGGAAGGCGAGGTGATCCTTGATGGGAAATTCAGCAAAGGTCCGTAAGCAGGCCAAACAGCTTAAAGGCCGCAAGGTCTGCATTACGCTGCAAAACGGCCAGACGTACGTAGGATGGATAACCGGCTGTGAAAAGGAGGCTGTGATCCTCTCCGCCGGGCCGCGCAACCGTTCCAAACCGGGAAGAACAGCCTCCCGCGCAGAGCGGGCGGAAGTGTCCGCGTTCATGCCGCTTCTGGGGCCGCTGCTTGGCGGCATGGGCGGCATGGGCGGAGCCGGCGGTGCCGGAAGTGCCGGAGGAGCAGGGCTGGGCGGCATCATGGGCGGCGGACTGCGTTTCTTCGGGATGATTCAGCGGGCAATGCCTGTCGTGAAGATGGGCTACGGCATGATCAAGCAGATCCGGCCGTTTATGGAGGGGCTTAAGGGACTCATGGGCAAATAACAGCAAAAGGACTGTTCCGTCCGCCATGACACCGGCGGTTTGGAACAGTCCTTTTTGGGGCGGCAGCTATTATATTTATTACTTCATATACAAGTTAACAAGCTCATAGCATCTGTCTTTCGTGATACCTGATTGTACGGATACATATTCCAGCGGCTCCATGGTTCCGCCTTCAAACTTTAACGATGCTTCACCGGCGGTTTCGTCCCTGTAGGTAATCCAGGCTAACTGCTTTTCTTTGAGATCGGCCATTTCGCTTGCAGGCAGCTGCTGTTTGAGCTCTGTATAGATCTCATTTAAAGCCTTATCCCAGCGTTGATACTCCTCCGTCGCAGCATCAATCATGGAGACCGTCGTTCCCTCATCATACAAGCTTTGCAGATCCTTAAGTCCGGCTTCTATAGCATCCAGCTTGGCGATATACTCCTGCTGTGTCCCGGTAACAGCCGGTGGCTGTCCGGCAGCTGGAGAAGCCGCGGGAGCAGTTGCTGGTTGTGCAGTTGCCTCGGGCTGGGCATTATCAGGTGCGGCAGTTGCCGGTGCCGTAGAAGCTGGTGCTGCGGTCTCTTGTACAGCTTGGCTTGCTTCAGCAGATGTGTTCTTGGTATCCGTGTTATTACTACAGCCGGCCAGTGCCAGACCGCTTACTAATATCGTCAAAAGCATTGCTTTTCTCATATCTGCTCTCAGCTCCCTTAGCGTTATGATCAAATGTCAGAGTACGTCCGCTATATCCTTAAGACGAAACTGGAGGCGGATTGTTGCCTTATCTTATTAATTACACAGAAAAGCCCCAAACATCCCGGACGAGGCCAGGGTGTCTTGGGGCTTGTCTTATCATCTCATGTGCGGGCTAACCTAGACCTGCTTGAATTCAATCCATTCAATCTGCATGCCCGGCTTAATATGCTCGAACTTCATTTCATACAGGCCTGCTTCCAGCTCAGCCTTCACCAGCTTCAGCTGAATCCAATGGCCATCCGTCCCGTTCGTTTGAACGGTTGTCAGCACCTGGCCGTTAAGGGTCACGTTGCAGGCGCTCTGCGCCAGCTCGGTGTCCAGAGACATCACGCGGGCGAAGAGCCGGTACACACCGGCCTGTTCAACCTTCATGAGCGTCCCTCCCTCAGCCGCCAGCTTAATCTGTCCTTGCCCGGACACGGATTGTGCCTGCTGCTCTGACAGTAAGGGATTAGCGGTGAAAGCTTCCACATTCTCTTCAATCACCTGATCTCTGGAGAACACCGGTGCCTGCATAATGAACTCGCAGATATTGATGGCATTGCGCTGCAGCTCACCACGGGTAAGCGTACCGTCCGCCAGGGAGTTGATCGTATTATCGCCATAGGCATTGGTCTCTGCACCATAGTTGCTGACCACCATGTACAGGTCATTCTGGGCGCGGACCATCCAGTTCATAAACTTGCGGTCTGGAGCCCCTCCCTGAACAACATCGTTCATAACCGCCCACCAGTCGGTCATCACAATGCCTTGGAAGCCCCATTCCCCGCGCAGGATCGTGGTGTTGAGGTCGTAGTTGGACGCCGCCCAGTGACCGTTTACCGGGTTGTACGAGGTCATGATCGAGTTCGCACCGCCTTCTTTGACGGCGATTTCGAAGCCTTTCAGATAAATCTCGCGCAGCGCGCGTTCAGATACCACCGCATCGACCTTGCTGCGGTATTTCTCCTGGTTGTTGCAGGCAAAATGCTTCAGCGTAGCATTAGAGCCGCCTGTATGGATCCCGCGGGTGCAGGCAGCAGCGAATACTCCGGAGATTAGCGGATCCTCCGAGAAATATTCAAAGTTCCGCCCGTTCAGCGGGCTGCGGCGGATGTTAAGACCCGGTCCCAGCAGGGTGTCGATGTTGTTTCTCAGCAGCTCCTGGCCTTCCATGACGTACAGCTGTTCGACCAGCTCCGCATTCCAGGTTGCCGCAAGCAGTGTACCGATCGCTACCTGGGTAGCCTTCTGCCCGCTGTCCATACGGATACCGGAAGGGCCGTCCGACGTACAGGCCACCGGAATCCCGTAGCTGAACAGCTGATCGCTCACGCCGCCGAAGGCCGAAGCCGTACCCGGCGTAACGAGCGGACTGCTCATGCCTTCGCCTCTCACCAGTGCAGCCAGATCCTCATCGCTCAGCTGGGCGATGAATGCCTCCATGCTGGCTTTGCCTTCATGCACATCGCGGAGCTTGTAGCCCTGATCACCGGTCTGCGGCAGCGTCTGCGGCAGATTAGTCTCAATGCGTTTCGCCATATCAACCTTCCGCTTCGGCACTTCCACATAAGTCAGCTCATACGTGCCATCTGCCTTGCGGGCTCCCGGCATCATTCTTGTAAAGCTCTGGGTCGGCGCCATTGCCTCCTGCAGCTGCTCCACCACTTCAAGCGTCTCCAGAATGTAGCCTTCTTGTCCTTCAACCGCAATAGCCTGTACCTTCTTCACGCTGGTTCCCGCATATAGACGGTAAGTTCCGGCTTCCAGCACATACGCGGATGGATGTCCCGTCACACCGGCATCATCATAAGACGCCATGGAATGGAGGGCGAAGCTGAGGGTAAGCCGCTCCGATTGACCCGGCTGAAGCAGCCCGGTCTTGCCGAAGGCCGCCAGCGCTTTGACCGGTTGGCCCAGTTTGCCCTGCGGCGCTTCATAATAGACCTGTACAACTTCTTTTCCGGCATACTCACTGCCTGTATTGGTTACGGTTACGTCAATCGACGCATAAGTCTTGCCGTCTTTAGCTGACAGCTTCGCTTCTTCCGGCTCTACACTGAAGGTAGTATACGACAGCCCGTAACCAAATTCATATTGAACCTTCTCGGGGCAGAACGTTTCAAAATAACGGTAGCCCACATAAATATCTTCCTGGTACAGGTTGGTGAACTCATTTCCATAATTAACCGTCGACGGATAATCCCCGATAGAATACGCAATCGTATCGGTCAGCTTACCGCTCGGCGTTACGTCTCCGGCCAGGACGTCGGCAATCGCATTGCCGCCTTCCATACCGCCCTGCCAGGAATAGATAACACAAGGAATCGGGTTGGCATAGCTATCGTTGTTCAGCCAGCTCATATCGATAATGTTCGACACGTTCAGCACGACAACGGTTTGCTCGAAATGAGCCGTAACCTGCTTCAGCATCGCTTTTTCTTCATCATTCAGCTGATAGCTGCCCGGCTCGTCGGCATTATCCTGGTCTTCTCCGGCTGTACGGCCGATGACAATGATCGCCTTCTCAGACCGGCTTCTGGCCTGCTGAACCAGCTCATCCGACAGCGGCATTTCCTTCTGGTGCCAAGGTTCTGCTGCCCAGCCGCCTCCGCCATTGTCAAACGGATTCTGCCCGATCCACTGCTCATAGACCGCCGCCAGCTCCTCGTTGACCTTAATATTCTTGTTACCGCGCAGCCCGTCCAGCAGATTCGTCGTATAGGCAACATTCACACTTCCGCCTGATCCTGTACCGCTGCGGTAATAGTTCACTTGGGTTCTGCCAAAAACTGAAGCGGTTTCGTTCTTGCGGAGCGGCAGTATATTCCCTTCATTTTTCAATAGGACTGCGCCTTCTGCAGCGACTACTCTGCTAAATTCAGCAAAGCCTTCTAATGGAATTCCAATTTTATCTGTGCTCAAGTTGCTTCCTCCCGTTTCTCATGTCGCTATCCATTGCAGGTTCTATAGAAAGGCGGTACAGCCCTCCCGAAAATTCTAATTTTCCACGAACCTATGCATACCCCTACTATAAAGAATCCCCTTTCAAGAATCAAAGGTTTGATAGAATTGCTGCAAAGTTTCTTCAAAAAACGGCTAAAGCCCGCTCGGAGAGCGGGCTTGTAAATGCAGTCCAGACGGTACGCTCTTATTATTTGCGGCGGCTCTTCATCATCCGGTTGTACATGATCAGCGCAGCAATAATCATCCCGATCATCGCCACACTGCCTGCCGATTCCGGCGTCATCCCAAACATAAGACAAATGGTGTTTACCAGGGTCCTCGTCACCAGTGCGACCAAAATCAGCATAAGCGGCCGCATGATATTATATCCTCTCATTTATGCAACACTCCCAGTCTATTTTTCAAAGCATACGGTGCTCATTCTATCCCTATTAGCTGCTATTATAGCATAATCAGGTATGCGGTTACATTTTTGCTTCACGGCTACTGCAGAGCGAAGGATGAAATAGAACGTTTTAATGCATTTCCGCAGAATACGGCCTGACAATTGAAAAGTTATGTTCCATATTCCCCGTTATTTTGTTACTTCTGGCGCTTTTCCAGATCTGCTATTCTTGATTTGCAACGACAATACAAGATTCACACAGGGAGGTTGTCGATTATGAAAAAGAAACGTTGGCTCACCGGATTTACATCGCTGGTTCTTCTCATGGGGCTGCTTGCGGGATGTTCCGGCAACGGCAGCAATACATCCGCTTCAAATAATGAAAGCGCTGGCAGCAGCACCGGTTCCGGCAAATCAAAAGATGCGGTTACACTCAAAATGTGGGGCGGCGTGCCGCCGGAATCCGGTCCGCAGGAGGTTATCGATAACTGGAACAAGGAGCATCCTGAGATTCAGGTAGAATATGTCCGCTTCGTGAATGACGACGACGGGAACCTTAAACTTGATACTGCTATGATTACGGGGCAGGATGTTGATTTATTCGTGAACTATACTATCTCCCACGCCGCAAAACGGGTAGATTCTAATCTGGCCCTCGATCTCGGCTCATTCAGTGATTACAATA
Organism: uncultured Paenibacillus sp.; assembly: GCA_927443375.1. Classification (GTDB taxonomy): domain Bacteria; phylum Bacillota; class Bacilli; order Paenibacillales; family Paenibacillaceae; genus Paenibacillus_AQ. The sequence goes on from CAKMKL010000161.1 coordinate 19,467, forward strand.
TCGATGATAAGATGGGTGCGGATGCGGACAGCTGGAAAATTGACGGCAAGTATTACGGTGTCCCTACGACGAAAAGCTCATACTTCATTGCACTCAACAAAGATGCGTTAGACGCCGCGAATCTGCCGGTCCCGAAGGATTGGACCTGGGATGAGCTCCGCGAATATGCGAAGAAGCTCCGAACCGGTTCTGGCTACGGATTCATTCAGAATATGGAGCCTTATGTTGATCCCATTGATTCTGTGCTGTCCCAGGAAGGATACACCAAGGCGGACGGAAGCTCCAATCTGGATCATCCCCTCGTTAAAAAATGGCTGGAAACGCTGAATGCGATGATGGCCGACGATAAGACCACACCGCCGCTCGGCGAGCAATTAACCTCTAAGATGCCGGTAGAACAGGTATTTCTTAGCGGGGAGGTGCCGATGCTCAACATCGGGGCCTGGCTGCTGAGAAGCTCCAACAACTTCACGGACTTCCCCCGTGATTTCAAAATCGCCTTCGCTCCTGTTCCCCGGCTTGCCGAGAATGCGGACCATTATGTGACCCGCGGGGGTCTGGGTGACTATATCTCGATCAATGCCAAATCCAAACATCAGGAAGCAGCCTGGGAATTCCTGAAGTGGTATGCCGACGGAGGCATGGCGCCTATGGCGGCGGGAGGAAGACTGCCGGCATCCAAGGATGCCAACCAGGAAGCAGCGCTGAAAAGTCTCTTAGGTGAAAAAAGCGATACCTATGATCTTGATTCTCTAATGTACGTCATGTTCGATAATACTACACCAACTTATGTGCGCAGCCTGCCGCAGGAGGTTATGGATCTGCGCTCCCAGGAGTATGAAAAGTATTTCCTTGGCTCACAATCGCTTGATCAGACCCTAAGTGCCATGGTAAGCCGGCATAATGACTATTTGAAACAGAACAAATAAGGAGGATTACCCTCACTCCAAAGGGGGAGAAACCATGATCTATGGCCAGGCAGAGCTGCACAATGTAGAGGAACTTGTCAGCGTAGCAGGACGGCCCGGGCTGCTGATGCAGCGTGTGCCGGAAACCGTCCGCTCCGGACTGCTGGAGAAGGGGCGGGAGCAAATCCGCAGAGCCGCCGCTATTGAAGTCCGGTTTGCTTCAGCAGGCGGGGCCTCCATTACCTTGGCCAGCTATGGCGGTGCAAGCAAGGCTCAGGTGTTCTACGGCGGTTATTGGATGGAGGATTATGTGATCGGGGAAACACCGCTGAGCATCCGCACGGGCGAACTGGAGCCGATGTTCCAGTTCAGGTCTCCCTGGCGGGAGCAAATTCCCCGGCAGTCCTTCGGTGCCATCTGGCGGATTGTAATCCAGGGCTACGAGGTCCATCTGGTCGACTTGGCACAGGAGCAGCTCCGCCCCCCGCTACAGCATGAAGTACCGGCGCTCCGGTATTTGGCTTACGGCACATCTATTACCTTCGGCCTCTCGGCTTCTTCCCCTGAGCTGTCCTATGTCAGCCAGACCGCCTGGAGGCTTGGAATGGATGCCGTTAATCTCGGCATGCCCGGCACCGCCTATTGTGAGCAGGCAATCGCCGATCATATCGCTGCAAGGAGCGATTGGGATATCGCCTCTCTATGCCTGTCTGTCAACATGCTCAACCAAGGCATCTCCGCCGAAGAATTCAGCGGGAGAGTGAAGGCGATGATTCATACCATCGCTTCTGCCCATCCGGCCAATTCCGGTATGATTCAAATCGGTGAAAGGCTTGCCGGATTCATGCGTCCACTGCTGGCTGACAGACTATAGCTTAAATGGAGCGGGCATAGCCCGCTCTTTTTATATTGTCAAGGCACGCCGATAGAACAAATCTCTGCTTTTTCTCCGTTTGGGAACCGTTTTTGCAACAAAACCATGCAATTTTAAATAACGGCTGTACAGATTTTTTAATATGGTATAATTTGAAGCAAAGCATGCCCTTGAACCGTTTATCATACTGCAGCGCATGGGGGGTCGCGTCCGGGTGTCCAGACTAATCCGTTTTCTGGTTCCTCAGAAGTTGAAATACCGTCTGTTTACTGCCTTTGTATGTTTGATTCTTCTGCCCTTCTCTGCCCTGAATCTGTATAATTTCCAGCGCATCGAGACCCTGGTCCAGAAAAAAACCAGCCAGCAGAGCCATTACCAGCTGGAGCAGATGTACCGCACACTGGAGGATCAGATCAGCATCGCTTTTAAGACCCTCATCTTTCTGCAGCAGAACGACACGGTAAAGTCAGTGCTGATTCATCCCGAACAGCGCAATGAGCTGGAGAATAAACGGCTGATGGAGAACATCTTCAAAAATTTGAACAACAGCTTCTTTCTATATAATCCCTCGGTTTATTTTATGATTTTAGACCTAACTGAAAGCGTATACACTTCTTATCCGCCGAAGGATTCGCTCGTTTACAAGGACCTGCGCAATAATCCAGGGTTTAACAGAAGCCTGATGAACACAAGCTCTTACCACTGGGTTCCGAGTGACAGTAACTATGTGTTAAGGGATGTATCTACAAGCGCCTATCTGCTGTCCCTATACGCTTATTTGGAGGACACGCAGAATCAGACCTATGGAATGGCACGGATCAGCATCGACTATTCCTATTGGCTGCGGTCCATTCACAAGAAGTCTGATCTGCAGCAGCAGTACTTTATGATCACCCGCTCGGGGGAAAATATATCCCAGTCCGTCCCGGACAGCGTGCTCGCGGAGGAAGTCAAATCCAGGATCGCCGAACATCCCGGGCAGCAGTATTTTATCGACAAGGCCTCAAATTCACTAATTAACTATATTTATGTAGAGTCGCTGGACTGGTATATCGTCAACCGCATCCCCCTGTCTGTGCTGTTTGTTGAGATCGAGGGGCTGAAACAACGGTACTTCCTTACCTTCTTCGCCCTGACCGGAATCTTTCTGATGATCACGCTGGTCATTTCTACGACCATTACCCGTCCTTTGTCCCATTTACAGAATAAAATGAAGGCGGCTGTGCAAAAAAACCTGAAAATCCGCCTGCCGGAGCATAAATTCAGCGGTGAGATTCTCGATTTGACCCGGAGCTTCAATACGATGCTGGACGACACCAACCTGCTGATTCAGAAGCTGAAGACGGAGGAGCGCCAGAAGGAAGCTGTGCATTTTCAAATGCTGCTGGCGCAGACGAATCCCCACTTCCTGCTGAATACGCTGAATACGATCAAATGGATGGCGATCCGCGAGAATAATGAGGACATTACGAACATGACCCTCTCCCTCGGCAGGCTGCTGGAAGCCAGCTTGAATACGGACAAGGATCTGATTCACCTGAAGGATGAGCTCGAGCTGGTGCAGGCCTACGTTCATATTCAGCAGTTCCGCTACCGCCATAAATTCGACGTGACCTATGATTATGAGGAAGACATCCTTTATGCGCTTGTGCCCAAGCTGAGTCTCCAGCCTCTGGTGGAGAACGCCATAGTTCACGGAATTACCGCACTGCCGGGTAACGGGCTCATCCAAATTGCGTTACGCCGCGACGGGTCTAAACTGATTGTAGAGATTAAGGACAACGGTGTCGGCATGGAGCAGGCTGGCCTGAACCGAACACAGGGCAAGCGTCCGGGTATCGGATTAACCAATATTAAAGAGCGGCTCCGCCTGCTGTTCCGCGGGGAGGGGTCGCTTGAGGTTCTCTCCTCCGCTGAAGGCGTAATGGTCCGGTTCACGATTCCGTTTCTGTTGTCTACCCCTTATGAAAATGGGCATCCGGCTTAATATCATGTACACCTAGGAGGTTATCTGCATGTGGAAGGTACTGCTGGTCGAGGATGAGGTATTTGTGCGGGAATCAGTACGGGAGATCATCGCCTGGGAAGAGCTGGGCTTTACCGTCTGCGGAGAAGCGGGAAATGGCGCAGAAGCGCTGGATATGATCCGGCAGGATACGCCCGACCTGGTCATCAGCGATATCATCATGCCGGAAATGGATGGTGTGGAGCTGCTCCGAAGAACCCGGGAAGAGGGCTACACCTCCCGTTTTGTGATGCTTACCTGTATGAGCGACTTCGAATATGTCCGGCAGGCGATGGAATACGGTGCCTCCAACTATATTTTGAAGCTGTCCATGAGTGTTAATTCGCTGCGCGAGACGCTGCAGAAGATCAGCAAGGAACTCCCGAAAACCCGTGTAGCTAGTGGCAGGGATACCCGGAGCATGTCCGCCGAGCTGCCGCCCCCGCTTCCTGAGGAGGTTACCTCCCATCCGGAGATCCAGAAGATTCTGCAGTATCTGCATGCCAACTATGACCAGGATATTACCGTAAAATCGATGTCCCAGTATGTCATGATGGCCGAGAATTATGTCAGCACGCTTTTCAAAAGGAAGACCGGGCAGACCCTGATCCATTACCTGCACCAAATCCGTGTCAATCAGGCGATAGAGTATCTTCTCCATTCCGACATGCCTGTATATGAGATCGGAAACCGGGTCGGATTCGTCAACGATAATTACTTCATCAAGATATTCAAGCGCCTCACCTCGCAGACGCCAAGCCAGTTCAGACAAGCGAAGAAAGGCAGGCAGCAGCCAATTGGTATATAGCTCTCCGTTTCTCCTTCCATAGGGATGTCCCAGTGGCCGTTGCGGCCGTCCGGGGCATCCCTTTTTGCATAGAACAAAACTACGGAGAAACCGCCCTTCCCCCAGGGAAAATGTATATTTCTGTAGCATGAAGTCATTGGTTTTGTTCCTTATCCCTCTTTCTCCCGCTTGGTATGCTTGAAGTGCAAGCAAAAGACCAAAAGGAGTGGGGCTATGTGAAGGCATCTTGGATGAAACGGCAGCAGTATCTGGGCTATCTTTTTATCGGGCCAAATATGATTGGCGTGATTTTATTTTTTATAATACCTGCTGTCTATTCGTTTTACCTCATGTTTACAGATTACAAGTTTATGAGTCCCAATACCAAATTTACCGGCATGGCCAATATTCAAAGAATGCTTGGCGATGACATTTTTTATACGGCAATCAAGAATACGCTGCTGTTCCTGCTCTCTGTGCCTGTCTCCATCGGGCTGGCTTTCCTTGTAGCCGTGATTTTGAACCGTTCCGTGTACTTGAAAAAGCTGCTCCGCGCTTTGTATTTCATGCCTTACATTACAAGCGGCGTCGCTGTTGCCTTCGTCTGGATGCTGCTGTTTCAGCCGAACAACGGACCAATCAACGGCATATTGCGTTCCATCGGCATAAATAATCCGCCGGGCTGGTTATCCACTATGGATTCCTCCATGTATGCCATCGACATCATCTGGGTCTGGTTTATGCTCGGCTATAACATGATCATCTATCTGGCCGCCCTGCAGGAAGTATCCGCCGAATTGTTGGAAGCCGCCAAAATTGACGGTGCCCGCACCTGGCAGACTGTACGCAGTATCCTGTGGCCGCTGGTCAGTCCAACGACATTTCTGCTGCTGATTACCGGACTGATTATGACGATTAAGCAGTTCGGAATCATTCAGGCGATCACCCAGGGCGGACCGGGGAACAGCACGACCGTGTTATCCCTGTTCATTTACCAGAATGCCTTCCGCTATTACGAAATGGGCTATGCCTCCGCCATATCCTGGGCCCTGTTCCTGATTATTATGATTTTCACCGTCATTCAATGGCTGGGCCAGAAACGCTGGGTTCACTACTAAGGAGCTGAGAACATTGAACAAAACCGTAGTCAATAAGAGTATCGCCACGCTGATTATGCTGTTCTTCAGCATTGTGATGATCGTGCCCTTCCTATGGATGATCAGTACTTCCTTTAAAACCCCGGCGGAAGTATTCCAGTACCCGATCCGGTGGATTCCCGCTCATTTCAATTGGAGCCATCATGTGAAGGTCTGGACGGGAGACAACAGCTTTGTGCTGTATTACCTGAATTCCCTGAAGGTTGCGGTGCTCAGCACCGTAGGCGCTGTCTGCCTGTCCGCGTTAGCCGCCTATGGATTTTCCAGAATAGAGTTCAAAGGCCGGAGTACCATGTTCCTGGTGTATTTATCCATGATGATGGTTCCCCCTCAGGTGCTGTTTGTGCCCAAATTCATCATGTTCGAGTGGGCCGGCATCTACAACACTCACTGGGCGCTTATTCTGCCCGGAATGTTCACCATCTTCGGGGTATTCATGATGCGGCAATTTTTCCTCTCCGTACCCCATGAGATTTCGGAAGCGGCTTTTATCGACGGCGCCGGACATTTCCGGATCTTCTCGCGGATTATTCTGCCGATGGCCAAGCCTTCCCTGGCTACCCTGGCAATCATCGACTTCTCATGGCACTGGAATGACTATGAGAATGCCCTCGTCTTTCTGATCGACCATGATCTGTTCACCGTTCCGCTTGGCCTGCAGAATTTCATTCTCGAGAATAACGTGGACTACAACGGAATGATGGCGGCAGCGACCGCCGGTATTATCCCGATGATCCTCGTATTCCTGATCGGGCAGAAATATATTATTGAAGGTGTGGCAAGCTCGGCAGTCAAAGGCTGATCAGCCTGCATGAAGGGAGAGCGAAACCGTTATGAAAATGGAGTATGTACGCAGTGACGTTACGGTAGTGGGCGGAGGGCTGGCAGGGGTATGTGCCGCTGTTGCCGCCGCCCGCCTGGGCAAAAAGGTGGCATTAATTCAGAACCGTCCCGTTCTGGGCGGCAATTCCAGCAGCGAGGTGCGGGTATGGGTGTGCGGGGCGACCGCCCACGGCACGAACCGCTATGCCCGGGAGACGGGAATCATGGGCGAGCTGTTCGTGGAGAACCAGTACCGTAATCCGGACGGCAATCCTTATTTATGGGACCTGGTTATTCTGGAAACCGTCCTCGCCGAACCCAATATTACCCTTTACCTCAATACCGATGTGCATGAAGTAGAGGCCGGAGGCGAAGAAGACGCGCGGCAGATACAGGCGGTTACCGGCTGGATGATGGGCTCGGAGCGGAGAATCCGCTTTGAGAGTCCGGTCTTCCTCGATTGTACGGGCGACGGCCTGATCGGATTCCTGGCCGGGGCCAAATTCCGGATCGGCCGGGAAGCGCGGCATGAATATAATGAAGAATGGGCCCCGGAGACAGCTGACGGCATTACACTCGGCAGTACGCTGCTCTTCTATACCAAGGATGCCGGCCACCCCGTGAGATTCGTTCCGCCATCCTTCGCCAAGGATATTTCTCAGACGAACATCCCCCTGAAGCGGATCATCCGCAGCGGCGATTCGGGCTGCCACTACTGGTGGATCGAATGGGGCGGGGAGCTGGATATCGTACACGATAACGAACGGATCCGCGACGAGCTCTGGGCTGTCATCTACGGAATCTGGGATTACATCAAGAATTCCGGCCAATTCGATGCCGCGAACATGACCCTCGAATGGGTCGGCTCCCAGCCCGGCAAGCGGGAATACCGCCGCTTCACCGGAGATTATACACTGACCCAGAATGATATTATCAGCCAGAAGCTGTTTGAGGACCGGGTGGCCTTCGGCGGCTGGTCGATTGATCTGCATCCGCCGCAGGGCATGTATGCGGCAGCCAGCGGCTCGAAGCATATGCATGCTGACGGCAACTACCATATCCCGCTGCGCAGCCTGTATTCGGCCAATGTGTCCAATCTGCTGTTTGCCGGGCGCAACATTAGCGCGACCCATGTCGCGTTCGGGACCACGAGAGTCATGGCTACCTGCGCCATCATGGGCGAGGCCGCCGGAACAGCCGCCGCACTCTGTGCCGATAAGGGAATCACACCCGCAGAGCTATCGCGGGAGCATACTCCGGCCCTGCAGCAGATGCTGCTGAAGCAGGATGCTTCGGTACTCGGTCTGCTCAACTCTGATGATGCCGACCTGGCCCGCCAGGCCAAGGTGTCCGCTTCCTCCTTCCTGTCCGGGATCTCCATCGGGGCAGGCGAGGAAAGATATCCCCTGGAGCATGACATTGCCATGCTGCTTCCCGCTGATCCGGGGATAAGCGGAACCCTGGATTGGCTGCTGGATGCGGCACAGGATACGACGCTGAAGGTTGAATTCTGGAGCACCGGGCGGCCGGAAAATTACGTGCCAGCTGTACTGGAATATGAGACTGAAATATCTGTAGGCGCAGGAGACAGGCAATGGGTACCTGTCAGCCTGAACTGGTCACCGGCGGAGGCTCAAAATGCCTTTATCATCGTACGCAGGAATCCAGCCATTCAGCTGTATCTTACCGCTAAGCCGCTCAGCGGACTGCTGGCCTTGGAGCGGGGGGCAGCTCCCGGGGTCTCCAAGGATTTGGAAGACCACGACAGCAGCCAGCCTGTGGTGGAATGGAGCACCAAACGCCTGGTCCGCAAGGTCTTTTGCCTGCGTACCTCCTTTCCTACCAGCGCCTACCGGCCGGAGCATGTAATAGACGGCTACCGGCGGCCGTATGGCGGACCGCATCTCTGGCTCTCGGAATCTCTTGAACAGGATACAGAGCCCTGGCTTGCCCTGGAATGGGCGGAGAAGCAGCAGATCCGGGAAATCCAGCTTATATTCAATGATGATGTGAATGAGGATCTGATCAATCTGCATCATCACCGGACCCCTTTCGAAGTGATTCCCGAACTGGTCCGCTGCTATCGTCTTGAATCGCTGGATAATACGGGAAACTGGGTGACCGTGCTTAGTGAGCAGAACAACCGGAAGCGGAAACGGGTTCATCTGCTGGAAGCCCCGCTTGAAACCCGGGCTGTCAGGGTAGTCGTTACAGCAACTAATGGTTCTCCTTATGCAGAAATTATTGAAGTCCGCGCCTATACTTAATATCCGGCGATAGCGCAGGCAAGAGCCTGCCGTTGCAACTTCTATAAACAGAAAGGAGCCTTCCGCTGAAGTCCGGCAAGGTTCCTTTTTTGCGCATAGAACACCGGAACGAACCCGGCCAGGTTATCTCTGTCATCAGCCTCCGAAGGACTTTGACAGGAACATTTGTTCGGTATATACTTCTCCTTATGAGGAGTGTGTTTCCGTGGATATGATGGAGAAACTTGAAATTTTAACAGCTTCGGCCAAATATGATGTAGCCTGCACCTCAAGCGGGGCAAGCCGTTCAGGACAGCCCGGAAGCCTGGGCAATGCGGTCAGCATGGGCATCTGCCACAGCTTCGCGGCAGACGGACGCTGCATTTCGCTGCTCAAGGTCCTTATGACTAACGGCTGCATTTATGACTGCGCCTACTGCGTGAACCGCAAATCCAATCCTACACGGCGGGCTGCGTTTACACCCGAGGAGATTGCCAATCTTACGATGCAGTTCTACCGCCGCAATTACATAGAGGGCCTGTTCCTCAGCTCCGGCATTATGCGGAGTCCCGATTATACCACCGAGCAGCTGATTGCCGCCCTTGAGCTGCTGCGCAACGTCTATAATTTCAGAGGATACATCCATGTAAAAGCCATTCCCGGCGCAGACGATGTGCTGCTGTCCCGGCTCGGCCTGCTTGCCGACCGCATGAGCGTCAACATTGAGCTGCCCTCCCAGGAGAGTCTCAACAAGCTGGCTCCGGACAAGAGCAAACAATCCATTCTGAAGCCGATGGGCCTCATCAAAAATAAGATCACAGAGAACAGCTCGGATCTTGTTAAATACAAGCATGCTCCCCGCTTCGCGCCTGCCGGGCAGAGCACCCAGATGATTGTCGGCGCCACGCCGGATACTGATTATCAGATTCTGAATCTTACGGAAGGCCTGTACCGGAAGTACGGGCTGAAGCGTATTTTCTACTCTGCCTACACCCCCGTAGTCGAGGATTCGCTCCTGCCCGCACTCGATACGAAACCGCCGCTGCTGCGGGAGCACCGGCTCTATCAGGCGGATTGGCTGCTGCGTTTCTACGGCTTTGAAGCTAAGGAGCTGCTGGATGAAGCTACGCCGAACTTCAACCCGCTGCTGGACCCGAAATGCAGCTGGGCCATCAACCACCGGGAGCAGTTCCCGGTGGAGATTAACCGCGCACCCTATGAGACGCTGCTGCGCGTGCCCGGCATCGGCGTAAGAAGCGCCCAGCGGATTCTCAAGGCGCGCAAGGCCGGAAGCCTGGATTTCTACGCGCTGAAGAAGCTCGGCGTGGTGCTCAAACGCGCCCAGTTCTTCATTACCTGCAAAGGCAAACCGCTGGAGGGGCTAAAGGTGGGCGAGCATACCCTGCTTCGTTCGCTCATGTCCGGACAGGAGCTGGCCAAGTTCCAGCAGCCGGAGGTCGAGCAGTTGTCCTTCTTCGACGACAGCTATATGGCAGCCTTGCCGGAGGCAGGCACAGCGGCCACCTTCGGGAAAGGGGTCTAGGCGTCATGTTCAAGACAACCGCCTTGGCCTACACTTATGACGGCAGCTTTGAGGGCCTGCTATGCTGCGTGTTCGAGAGCTATGAGTGGAAAGAAACTCCGCTGGCCATCCACTCGGACGGCGACAGTCAAGGGCTGCTGCTGGAGTCCAAATGGATTGAAACCGACAGCGTCAAGGCCGGCCGGGTGCTGCGCTCCATCCCGCTGAAGATCTCTCCCGAGGCGGAGGAGCTGGTACGGCTTGGCTTCTGGTCTAATATCGCAGATAAAGAAATGCTGCTGCTGAACTTCCTGTATCTCGGCTTTGCCCATGGCCGCAAGGTCATGAACATGCTGGCCGATGATACGGTCAGTGCCTTGAACAAGGCGGTCCAGCAGCTCCGGCGGGAAGGGCATCATTATCTGGGCTTCGTGCGGTTCAGCGTATATGGTCCAATCATGGCGGCAGTGATTGAACCCCGGGGGTATATCCTTCCCGTCATTGAGGATCATTTCTGCGACCGGTTCCAGAATGAGAGCTTCATGATCTACGATAAGACCCATAGGATGGCGCTCCTCCACCAGCCCGGCCGGCAGGCCATCATTCCGCTGCAGGAATGGATTCCGCCCGAGCCGGACGAAGCGGAATCCGCCTACCGCCGCCTCTGGCAGGGATTCTACAACGCCATCGGAATCAAGGAGCGCAAGAACGACCGGCTGCGGGCATCCCACATGCCGAAGCGCTACTGGAAGCAGCTGCCGGAGATGAACGGCAATGCTCCAGCCCTGCCGGCGCTCCCTGCCAGGCAGGAGCAGACTCCTAGGCGGCTGAAGAGCGGGCAGCGGGAATTGCAGTAAAAAAGACACCCCGATGGAGTGTCCTTGCGGCTGGAAGCTGCTCCCTGTCCCCTCACCCTATTTTATAATCCGGTTCAGCTCCTCCGCCTTCTTCCTGCTGTCCGCTTTGGCATAGAAGTAGAACGCTATCGTATGCAGCACCACTGTCAACAACAGCATACCGGGCCACCAGGGGAGAATGAACTCATACATTTCGGTTGAATATAGCCAGACAGCCGCAGTGCTGCCTGTGATGGAGAGAACCGACGAAATAAGAATGTTCCAGACCGGCCTGAACGTGAAATGATTCCACAGCGCATCGTACATTACCCCGAATACCGCAGCCGCTATAACTGCAATACCCGCGACCCGCCACAAATACTGCATGCTGATTAACTTATCGCCGTTAAAAACAGTTAACAGCAGCGTCACCCATAATGAAGTGACTGTAAATACCTGAAAGAACGAATGCTTTAATTGATTGATCATGAGAGCTTCCCCCTAAAGTTTTTGATGTAAAAGCGGCTGACCAAATAGCTTGAACCATCTGTTAATACTACTTGGATCCGTGCATTATCCGTGGATGAGAACTCCTTAATGTAGCTGGTGTTGATGATCGTCGTATTATTGATTTTCACAAAATGCGGCGACTCCAGGCTGCCCTCGATCCCCTTCAACCGTTTGTTCAGCAGATATCTTTCACCGGTAATCACACGTACATTGCATATCCGGTCCTCGGATTCTATTACAGCAACGGAGCTGAGCAGAATCTGAACATTGCGGTCGTTTTTAGGATGGATGACGACAAGCTTCTGTCCGGAGTGATGTATAGCCTCCCTAATCTGCCCCCAATGTTCTGCTTCTGCGGTTACCAGAATCTGTTCGTTTTCTTGCATGAATCAGCAATTTTGTTGCAATCCCCGTTCATCACCCGCTGTTACGGACATAAAAAAACACCCTTCCGGGTGTTACGGTGTACTGCTAACTCTATGTTTACATCTCTTCATACGTTGCCGGGTCCTGCCCCCACAAACGGCCTTCCTCCCTGCCGAGTGCCGAGATCACCTTCATCTCTGCTTCCGACAGCTCGAAATCGAAGATCTCCAGATTCTCCTTCTGATGCGCAAGGGAACTCGCTCTGGGGATAGGGATGGCGCCAAGCTGAATATGCCAGCGCAGTATGGCTTGGGTCGGTGTTTTGCCGTGAGCTGCGGCGATGCTGCCAATCTGTTCATTCTCCAGCATGCTGTGGCCTCGGCCCAGCGGACTCCAGGATTCCGTGACAATGCCGTGTTCAGCATCCTTCGCAAGCTGCAACTCCTGATTAAATAACGGATGCAGCTCCACTTGATTGATGCTCGGGGCGACCCCGGTCTCTTTTATAATACGTTCATTATGCTCCGGCAGGAAATTGCAGACGCCGATGGAACGGATATAGCCACGCTTTTTCGCCTCGATCATCGCCTGCCAGGCTTCCACATACTTACCAACCTTAGGATTCGGCCAATGAATCAGATACAGATCGTAGTAATCCAAGCCGCCTCTATATAATGATTCCTCTATCGTCTCCAGTGCTTCCTTGTAGGCATGATGACGGCCCGGCAGCTTCGAAGTAATCAGCAGCTCTTCCCTCGGCACCGCACTCTGGCGGACAGCTTGTCCGACCATGCCCTCATTCTCATAGTTGAACGCCGAATCAATCAGCCGGTACCCGGCATCAATGGCAGCAGTGAGCACCTTCACTCCCTCTGCCCCCTTAATAAAAGCGGTCCCAAAACCTATAGCCGGCACCTTCAGGCCATCGTTCAACACCTTCTCCGGAATCTTCTGGCTCATCGTATTACCTCCTTAGCTAGGTTATTTTAACCATAGCACTTCGCGCCCCCTTAGGCAAAATACGATACGCCCATGATAAATAAAAAAGCAAGGCAAGGAAGCACGCTCCGAAGAACCGGCTCACCTGTCTTGCTTAACGAATTCCATCTAAAAATCCATCCAGAAAAATTGCGAAACCGCCAGAATCAGCCCGATACCATTCACGACGATAAAATTCCGTTTAATACAACCATAATAATGAGTGCAAGCCACCAATTCGCTGCCATGCCGATTCCAGCCTTTCTCCTCCGAATCTCTGTTCCAAAGATGCACATTTCACTTCATTATACGAGAAATTCGCTTATACTGTTTGCAGTTGGCTCTCAGCATAAAATGTGATTAGGAGTGAGCGCGTTGTCCCAAAGTCTGTACCTAACCAATTATTGCGATAAAAGATGTTCCGTTCACTTCATTTAGCCGGTTTAGTGACAAAGACTTCGATGGTTACTACAAAAAAAGAATCCGCACGGAAGAGTGGCTCTACAGTTCATTTATAGCTTTAGGAGGGAAACCGCAAAGTGCACACCCCATTTATTTTGTGCTGGGGGAAAGTACCTATTTGAATCAATAGTTTGACAATGGGCTGCAAGCTAAATGATTTGGTTCAAAAGAACCGATATATGCTATGAAATGATAAATATGTGAAGCAAGCAGATATTATTACTAAATAAAAAGGCAGGGCCCCGTTTCCGAAGGACTTGCCTTTGCTATATATCCGTCTGGTCACATTATTCGAACTGCCGGTGGAGCCGCCTAAGTGCAAAGAATCCATAGGTGTTGTGATAAGTCTTTCTTAGTATGTATTATGGCTTTATCAATTCTTTAAGAATATCTTGATAAGGCTTAATGTTGAGCTCTTTCTTCACCTTGCCTACATCGTTGCTGAAATATGACATCCTGCCCATGGTGAAGATATCATTTTGGAAGGAGGCATGAACCCCATGTTTTTTAAGAATTGAAATTAATTCCTTCATACGATTGGGTATTTGCACTTCATTATAATACTTATATTTTGTATAAATAAAACGGAAGGCTGCCCTATACTCCTTGTTATTCATGATGCTAGCATAAGTGGTCGGATAGTATTTTTTTGCATAAATCAGGTAAGAAAGTGTAAAATATTGAAATTCATAAAAAGCTTGTCCCCCTAGGGCATTATAGTAATCTACAAAATTTCGGGTTTTATAAGGCATAGAGACAAAATAGGGGTAGACATCATAGACAGATCGATCCCCATAATAATAAGCTTCGAATTCGTCCAATAATCCATAAATACCATCTACGTTAGCAGATTGAGTGCTGTCCTCGCTCAAATAAAGGAACCAACGGAAAGATCTGTTTTCTTCTGGCACTATTTTATTAAGTTCCTCCGATCTAAAAATATCCTCTGGATTGAACTCCAAATTTAATAATGTTCCATTAATCAAGTGAGCGGAGTTTGTTGTACTATCGAAGTCACTTATACTAAACTGATTTTCATGCATTATTTCATGAACACCTACTGAAATTGTATCGAATACGTTGTCTTTCTCCCAAGTTTTGATCAAACTAAGCTTGTCTCGATGACTGGATTCAACTCTTCTTTTTAGAATCAAATCAGATGTAGGACTGTAATTTTCTATAGCATGAATCGCCTGCACTGAATATGTTTTATTATAAATTGTATCGGCCACGGTCTTATTTGAAACTGTTACAAAAGCTTGGGCATATACGTTTTGTCCTGTAACCTTTGCTGTTATAACGGCTTTTCCCTGACTAATACCTTTCACTGTACCATCCTTGGATACAGTAGCAACCGATGACTTATTAGAAGACCATTCGATCTGAATTACTGATGTGGCAAAATTGTTAGCAGCTCTAATCTGCAGGTTAATCAGTTCATTTTTATCTAAAGCTAGGTTTACCTTGTCCAGTTTGAGAACTGGTTGGCTATCCGACTTAGGAGCGGCAGAGACCAGGCAAGGCATAGTAATAAGTAATATGCATAATAAAGTAAATATAAATACAAGTGCTTTTATGTTTTTCATAGTACCTCCATCAGATCCGGGTCGTACACAGATGAGATAAACATGAACCCAATTATTATATATATTATCTATTAATCAACTCAACCTGTTTTATATGTAGTGTGCGGCACTTGAAGAGCTAAGCCTTTTATTTCAAAGATCATATCCTTAAATATGGAGTAAATTATCAGCTAAGTGAAGAACAATTGTTTAGAATTTTTAGAGAATAGTTATACTTATTGATCGGATTTAAGAAATATTCCAAAGCATTTCTTTTATTTGAGAAGAGTCAATATTTCTCTGGCTTTTGTTTTGACTTTGCTGCTCAAAATATTGAATTAATGCGCTATGCCCCTGGATAATTGTTTTATTCTTTGAATTATCTATATCTAGGATCACTTCTTCATTCGAAAAGAATACAACTCCTTCGATCCAAGGAACTTGAGCAATACCTTTATCCTTAAGATATTGTTTGAGTTTGAAGACATGAGTGGAGACCTGCTTAACTGGGCTGTAAAAACTTTTTGAATAAGGGGTGCCGTCTCTCCCAACCTTCTCCTGAATCCAATCTTTCTCTTCTGAATCGCCCCTAATCGTTCCATTCTGATTTTTATTTTCCACAATCCAAATACCGTTTTCACCAATTAATAAAAAGTCAAGTTGAGCTGTATTATCATTGTTTTTTATAAGTATATCCGGGATGATGGTAAAGGTATCTGGTAACGCACGGAGAATATGGAGGGTATTTAACTCTCCTTGTATTCCGCTTAATACAATATCGCTCGATTTCCTAACCAAATGTTCGTTTTTATTCATGACATCAGAATATCTATATACACCAAACATAATAAGCACAGCAGGTACTAGAAATAATAGAACAATGAATTGTGGCTGGATTCTGGATAGTAACAACACCGCCATCGCTCCAGTTCCTAATCCCGCACCAATATACATTAATGGTTTCCGAACTAACCGCTTCAATTCATCTTTTGCAGCATGATAATCCACAACAAGACTATTATCTTTTTCTCTTATGATTGCCATTTTCCCATCAACTCCTCAAATTTATCCTACTTTACTCAAACAATCCATTGATTGATTTATTATCATTTGTAATCTCTTATGTAAGATAGAATAGCATCCATTATTCGTACAGAACCCCTATATATTCTGGAGATATTAAACAGCTAAGAGTGCTCTCCCGGATCTTTTATAATTCACCTTTATTGTTTTTTGATTGATTGTATTTTTCTAAAATGCTCTTGTGGATTTTTGAGTTTGCTCCATAGGCGACGAAACAATCGCCATTTGTATAAACATAACCGATCACTGAACGATCCGTTTCCCAAGTATAAGTTTCCATTTCCGTTTTCGGTTCCTTTTGTTCTAATACTGGCTTACCGTATTTTTTAGTTAAATCGGAGCGTAGTTGGGCACGGGAAGATTCGTCATCCATATCATGAAAAGTGTAATTCGCACCTATCAATCCGAAGGTATCCATTTCTACAAATTCCGGCATATCTTTATTTCTTTCTTTTGTTTCTTCCATTCCTTCTTCATTACTTCCTGGCAAAGCCTCAAAACTTTCAGATATCCCTTTTTTATCAAACGTTTGTTGGAAGGCGTACGACAGAGTCGCAGGGTGTCCATTCACTTCAATCTCTTTATCCATTTTAACAAACTGCTGATACGATGGATCTAAGTCCTCAACTCCTAACACTTTTATACCCTTTGCCGCTTCATTTTCTAAAATACTTGCTTGATCAGTTCCCCATTCATAATCATTAAAATCATTAAACGTTTGGTTTCCACAACCAGAAAAAATAACTGAAGCTATTAACAACAAAACAACTCTTTTCATAAATACCCCCCCTGAAATCATCTTTTATTAATTTCCATTCGACATTATTCTACTACATAATCTATTTTATGTGGAAAAGTTTTCAAGTGACTTCTACTTGATTTGAATAATTTTAGAAGGAGTATGCTTTCCACTGAATGCGGCGGATCACCGGTTGTATAACCGGAGAAACCGCCGATTGTTTCTCTGCTTCTGGAGTCTTTTCCCTATTTATTTTCAATAATGTCATCGAAGACCTGGTTCACAAAATCCATCTTCTCTTTGATTGTTTTATAATAGAATTTGTAGTATTCAGATAAGGTCACCTTGCCGTCCCTTAGCATCTTCTTTAAATCTTTGAGCACCTTATCGTACTGTTTGTCCGCCTCCTTCTCAAGCTGACTGGAACTGGCTCCTGGATTGGCGGATGCGGACGACTGAGTATAGGGATTGAGCAAAAGTCCTCCGACAATCAATCCGACCGCGAGCACTTTTCCTACCTTTAATTCTTTCCGTGATATTTGAACGTTCATATCTTCAACTCTCCTCATAATTTATTAGGCAGCTTCTGTTTCTCGTTCGCCTGCTTCCTGTATTCATTATCCGATAATCTCCTATGCTTTTCTGTTTCCCGAAATACGAAAAAAGTGTGGAAAATCCCACATTTCAGGATTGACCACACTTTAGTTTGAGAACATTCTCGGCTTAGCACATTGTTATTACTTTTCAGATACTTCATATACCTGAACAGGTTCCGCTTTACCCTTAAGCTCGATTCGCCCGGCCATGGCTAGGGATACCAGACCTTGAACACGTTCTGCTGCGGTTTCACTGAGCAGAATCTGATGAGGCCGAGCCTTGGATTCTAGCCGGGCCGCTGTATTTACGGTGTCGCCAATGGCCGTATAATCCATCCGATAGGAAGATCCAATATTCCCGACGATTGCCTTCCCCGAATGGATCCCTATTCCAAAGGAAAGAGGCACGCCGAATTCTATTTCCAGCTCAGCCAGGATCGGTAGCCCCTCCCTGCACAGAGACTGCGCGGATCGCACTGCTTGTTCCGTATGATTGTCCGCTGCGGTCGGCACGCCAAACAGAGCCATAACACCGTCCCCAATAAATTTGTCGATCATCCCACCGTGGCGGTACACGCAGTTCGTACACAGTTCCAGATACCGATTGAGAATTGTAACAACCTGCGGTGGTTCCAGCTTCTCGCATAACGAGGTAAAACCCCGAATATCTACAAACATGACCGTAATGTCCTCCGATATTCCACTTACGGAGGGAAGGATTTCGCTCCCGACCAGTCGATTTGCAACCACTGGTGAAACGTATCGGCCAAACAAGGAGATTACCCGGAGACGTTCTTTCCGTTCACGCATCACGTCTTCGACCATGAGTAAGATATACGCAGAAAGAACGGCAGCCGGGGGATATAGTAAAGGAAGTACCACTCCAGTTATAAGATAGACAATAACCGCTCCAATCGCCGTTCCACCGGCAAGGAGAAGCAAAAGAAGGACCTTTCCTCTTCTTCCTGAGGCAACTGTAAAAGCTAGACTAGAAAGTAAGACTGCCGCGGCGATCCAACTCCATCCTGCCATCTTGTCTGCAAGTCGGTAGTATCCGCCGTCCAGCAAACTCTGGATGAAATTTGCATGGATCATTGTACCGTAGCTCTGCTCCCCGGAATACGACGTTGAAAAGGAATCAACAGGCATCGTCTCCGTATAAGCTCCTAAAATAACCACACTATCTGTAAAGGTTCCTGGGGGGAAAGTACCCTCTACCACATCAATTAGCGATACCTGGCGGTAATTCCCGTTCTTCGGCTGTGCGTAGGAAAAAAATAGGCCTCCATCCCGGTCGACCGGCAGAGGCTTATTGCCCCGGAGCCATTCGCCAGCTTCACTCTGCCGAATTTGTATTTCGGTTGGAAGCAGTGCATTGGCCAGCAACAGCCCGCCCGAAGGAATCCAGCCCCGATCATGATCCTTGACTGCAAGCAAGCCTTGACCGACATTCCCGTATTCACTCCGAAAATGAACATGGCCGATCCGCTGAAATGGCACCTTCAGATCTAGCGGCATCAGACTTCCCTCGACCACCTCGCCTCCGACATATACACCGGAGTATCGGTTTATGACTTCCTCCAGTCTTTTGTTATCAGTCTTATCGTTGCTGCCGGTAAAAAGCACATCAATCCATACCGACTTCGCTCCATCCTGCATCATATGTTCGATCGCCGAGGCATATACTTCACGCTTCCAGCCGAGCATGTTTTTGTCCAGACGGCTCAACGTTTTGGCATCAATTCCCGCAATCACGATTCTGGAATCCAGTGGCCTGCTTTCCATTGTTAGCCGGTCTGAAGCCGTCCTTTCCAGGCGACCCCAAGCCGAATACTGATACAGGATGCCAAAGATCAGAATCAGCAGTGCTGCTCCTACCCCTGATCGGATCCATTGCTTCATTATTTTATACTCCCTACGTGTATCCCCCCCCGACTCTTACGACAGTCAGGGACGGCTGATATTCTAAAAAAAGGATTTCTGCAGAATTCGACGAACTACTCTCTAAATAACCAGCGTATCTATTAGTATCCGTGAAAGAAGTGAGCCGAATGAGTATATTATCATTTTTACACCGCAGTGTTCCTTTCTTTGCAGGTCTGAATGAGGAAGAATTGGCGCTTGTCACCCCTCTATTTACCAAACGCAGCTATAAAAAGAGTTCAATGATTTTCTTTGAAGGCGATCCGGGACATGATCTGTATATCGTGAAGAGCGGATCGGTCAAAATATACCGTAACAGTGACAACCGCGAGATCATTCTAAAGGTTTTCCGGGAAGGCGACATGTTGGGCGAAATGGCAATGTTAGAGGAAGACTCTCTTCGTTCCGCATCAGCCGAAGCTATGGAAGCAAGCGAACTTCTGATCATGAGGAAGCGAGACTTCATAGAACTGCTCACTTCACATTCCCAGCTCATGCTTCGCTTACTATCCATGTTTATGGATCGGCTTCGAAAGGCGGATGATCTTATTGAAAATCTAACTTTCCTTGACGTGCGTTCCCGGGTCATCAAACTGCTGCTGGAGCTGTCTGAGCAATACGGACGTCCAAGCGACACCGGGACGGTTATTGATGTCAAAATGACTCATCAGCACCTTGCCAGCATGGCTGGCACTGGACGGGAAGCTGTAACCAAAGTATTCTCCGAACTCCAGAACAAGCAGCTCTTACAAATGGACCGAAGGTCAATAACGCTGACTTCGCCTGAACGGCTTAGAAGCTTCATTTACTAACCCTGAATATCTACAAATTCGTAATCGGCCGGTTGTTGTCCGTTCCGGCGCATCAGTTCTTCAATCGGCAGTCCGCTCGCTCCATTAATAGGAATATACTCGCTGTATCCATCAGCAACTTCTCCACTCGCATTCAAAGGTTTCCAGCCGGCCACTTTTGGGTAGATGGAGAGGCCGAGCTCTGTCAACTGATCAAGGATACCGATCTCATCCTTGTTGATCAACTTAGGATCATGAATCCGAAAAATGACTGGCTTCGCCTGCAGGACGGCTGAGCTCCACTTAACCTCACCAGCATTGGTAAAGAAAGTGATCTCCTTTGGAAATTCCGATTGGATGGAGCGGTATAGTATACCAGACTTCTCATCCAGATAACCGCCTTTCATAGAAACGCTATAAATGTCCTTATCCGTCAATACATAGTCAAGGAGTCCCCGCGCTTCCGACGCCAGATCTTTCAACGCCTCCTCCAGTTGTTTGGCCAGATCTGATAGACGCTGATCAGCCGAAATACCCTCCCCGATTCGTTCTTGCAGATCCAGCAGCATCTGCTGTAAAAGCGGCCGATCCGCACTCTCCAATAGTTCATTCACGTTGAGCCCAGACTTCAAACTCTCTATGTTCTTGTTTTCTGTGCCGCTGACCTCAAGCTGTTGAAACGGCTCAAGCCATGCGGTTTCTGCTCCCGCTTCAGCAGCCGTATTTGGTAGCTCAGCTTCAGAGCCTCCAGCCGCAAGTATGCCGTCCAGCAGAGCAATATAGGTAGATTCTCCGCTGCCAGCATCGACATAGAACAGGGTTCCTCTAACTGCAGCATTCACTTGGCGGGTCTCTGTTTCAAAAGTCTCCTCGCCAATAATCAGGTGTTTAACTTTAATCCAGACCTTGCCCATAGTGACATTCAGACGTACGCCACTACTGTCCGCTTGGTTGACGATTACCGAAGTTCCACTGCCAAGCGTCGTTTCCGTCCCGTTCTCGTAAACAATTCGGCAGGAGGCGTAATCCTCGGTTGTGACCTTATCGCCAGGCTGGAGACTATCCTGATTGCTCAATTTACGTGTTTCTCCTGACACGCTAAGAACACTGACACTGCCCTCGATCGATTCCACTCGAACGGAGAGCGGGTCTGCAGCGGGGGGTTGGGAACATCCGCCAAGCAGACCTGCCAGAAGAGAGATCAAAATGATCATTACAACAGGATAAAAAATTCGTTTATGCACCGTTTCTCCTCCACTTTAAACAAATGGCCTTAGTTTACGAAATACGAACGGAGACGACGATCATATTCCCTGTCTTTTTTGAAGCAACTCCCACATTAGGGTATAATTTATCGATCGAATCAATGTTGATCATGGTGTTTCCATTAATTAGCTTAGCATCAGTTCCGAGGTTGACGGTACGCGTAACCCCTTGATAAGTCAGAGTGACTGTGTTTACTTTGCTATTCGTACGAAGCGAAGCGCCGGTAATCAAGGCCATATCTTTCAAGGAAATATACAATTCTCCCTCAGAGATCATAGGTTGGGCGCTAACGGCACCATTTTGATTATTGATTTTAACAATGGTCCCTGATGTTACAGCAGGTTTAACTGATTTGAACGTTGCACTGCTTTTTACCTTATATGTACTAATATCAGCCGAACTTATAGTCTTAACGGTGAATGTCCATAGCTTGCTTTCTCCTGGCTTGAGCACAAGCTTCTCCAGATTGGCATCGTCTTGATAACTTGCTCCTTCAAACAAGGTACCGTTTCGGTCATAAAAATCCAGCTGTAGCGTAGTGATGCCTTTCAGAGTCATATTTCCAGTGTTATGCAGTACTGTCCGATATACCAATTCGGTGTCCTTGTAGGTCAAAGATAAGCTATTGATGTGCAGAAGCGCTTCAGCTTGGGTGGCTGCTGAAGCTGCAGGAGCCATGGTAATCGTCAAAATAATTGTTAATAGTAATAATGTTAAATTCTTCAAATTCGTCATCTCCTATAGAGTTTTTGAAAAAATGAACTGGCTATACATCTATTATATCGGTACTTTTACCTACTTTCTGTATCTTAGCCTACTCAGAAGTTGTGGATTTCACCACATTCAACAGTTCATTGGTCACGATGTACAGATTTTCCGTATTGGGATTCAGATACTGCATGCAGAAAGAACTTTTATGTATCGAGCTCTCTGATCCAATCACCCTAGCTTCAACCATCTATGCAGTTTCCGCTTCATGAAATATAGAAAAGCGACCCCTAAAGGTCGCTTTCTGCTTTTGACTGGCCGATGGCCCTTCAATTGCCACTAAATTCTCGCAGCCATACTATTTTAACTCAATGTAATACAGATTCGCAGTACTGTCCTTCGCAATGGTATGTGCACCCGCCGCAAGAGAAACCGTGGCAATACGGTTGGTGATGGGATAGCTTGTTCCGTCCACTTTTATCTGGGTTCCTTCGGCGTTAAACACTAATGTCAGGGTAGAAGCTTTCGTTGCAGTGAACGCGATGCTGGTTGAGCTCTCGATTTTCAGACATTGGGTTAGAGTCAGACCATTATAGACGACCGTCCCCTTGCTGGTGGAGAGATTGCCTTGAATATTGAAGAAGTTGCTTGTTGTCCCCGACGTGGTGAAGTTGTGGACATAAGCTCCAGTGGCTGGAGTTGCTGTCGGTGCAGGCGTTGCGGCTGGTGTTGGAGTTGCTGTTGGTGCAGGCGTTGCAGTAGCTGTTGCAGTTGGAGTCGGTGTCGGGCTCGTTGGATTAGAGTTACCGCCTACCGATACAAGCCCGGTGGTGTAGCTTCTGATTGCGGACATCAGCGCAGTATTGAGCGCATAAGAGGCATCATCTACGGAATCATTGAAAGTCCAGGTGAAGTCTCCGCTGTCCAGGCGGCCGGCTTTTGCCGTAACAATCTGCTCTACTGCGCTTACGCTGTCAACGGCAGATGCACTTACTCCCGTGTTAACTGTTGTATCGAAGTTGTTATAAGCGGTTCCGCCCGTTAATGCCTTGTATGAGCCCGGAACGGTTTCATTTCTCCCCGATGCCAGATACGCATCAAAAGAAGTTGCGTTAGCCGGAGCTGTTCCGGTATTAGAGTTGGCATAAATCAGACTGGCTGCATCCGCAACAAGATTGTTGTAGGCTTTGATCATCCCGCCATTTTCGCCTGAGAAGGTGCCCTCTTCTCCCAGAGCATCCGTGCCTTGCAGGGAAATCATCATTGGATATTTGGTATGTCTAAAATAGTTGGATTCGACAAAGGCGGAACCTCCGCTGGTAACACCAACGCCATATTTTGAGATGCCATCATAGAAGTTATTATAGATATGAACAGAGGCCACCCGGATACGCGGATGACGGGAGTCCGAATGATCGAACCAGTTATGATGGAAGGTAGCGAAGAATTCCGCCGGCTCGGTCAGCCCGACCAGCGAAGATTTTCCCGAATCCCAGTAGTGGTTGTAAGAGATCGTGATGTACGACGAACCGTTCTTAAGGTCTGTGGAACCGTCACCCTTCGCCTGATCCGCATCCCCGCCTGCAGATCCGTAAAAAATATCATTGTTATGCACCCACACATTCGCATTCCCCGTATCCATCGACACGCCATCGTCCGGGAATAACATCAGCCCCAGGTTTCTTACTTCCACATTGCCGACATATCTCAGGAGCAGCCCCCAGCCATAGGCGTAAGCGTCCTCCCCGATCCCTTCAATTGTAATATTCATTTCTGAATAATTACTTTTACCTTTGACCTGAAGATACCCGCTGCTGTTGAGCTGTCCGCTCAGATCTGAGGCCGTAACTTTGCCAATAATCCGGATGGCGAGCGGGGTGGTGTCGTAACCTTTTTGTCTTAGTGTCAAAATCCCGCCCAGACCCACGCCGGTTTGTACGGCACCCGAGCTGCTGATTTTTACAGGAAGTGTTACGGTCTGTGCATTCTGGGAGGTGATATACAGAACTTGAGCGCCGCTTTTCAAGGTTCCATTCGCATTATATGCGCCAGAGCCTGTGCCAAATGGAGAGTTTGCCGAAAAAGCAAATCCAGACCGGTCAAATGACGCTACAGATAACGTATCGGATACAGCACTTGTCGTCCCTCCCCCTGTCAACGTTGCCTCGACCTTCAGCACATAACTTCCGGCTGCCAGCCCCACTGCATCAGCTCTCCAATAGGAAGCGTATTTGCGGATCAATTCATTATGGATCTGCTGATACTGCGAGTCCGCTGCATTCGCCGGTTTAACATATACATTGTATCCTGCGGCATTACTAACCGGTGACCATTCTACATATGCGGTTTCATTCCACCCTCCACTGCCGGTGATCGTAAGGCCCGCAGCATGTGCCACCGTATTCCCCCATCCGCCTGCTATTAAAGTTAGTGTCATCGAAAATAACAGCAGAATACCGGTTGCCTTTGCCGTCCACTTCTTCATTTCATTTCCTCCCAATTGTTAATAGATGCAGATACACCTCTGTAACCGTTTGCAAAAGTCTGTGAGCTTCCTCTTGTCACCTCCCCATTTATCCGCTGATCCAGGCATCCCGAGCATATCAGACTTCAAAACGGTTCCTAAACAATCATTTACTCATATCGGAGCGCTTTATGCGGAATTCTGGGATAATGATTATATGACAGGAGAATGGTACTCTCCGGTGCGCTTTGCCGGGCTATACGGGCGGACTTGGGCGGGTGCCCACAGCAAAAAGACACCGGTTAAGGTGTCTTTTGCTTTACTTCATATGGAGCAGCTTACACTTTTAAAAACCCTGTCTCTTACAAGGGGGATTAAACTATTCACTTGAAGCATACATCCAGCAATGTTGTTTCCGGTAGTTGGAGGGGGAGAGCGCGGTATGCTTTTTAAATATTCTCCAAAAATGCGTAGTGTTGTGGAAGCCGGTCCTCTCCATAATCTCCGCAACCGGAAGCAAGGTGTCTCTCAATAAAGTGGCGGCTATCTGCACGCGGTACTTGATCAAATAATCGATGACAGACAAATTGGTGAGCTGGGAGAACTGATGATTTAAGGTGGTCCGGTTCACATGAAACATTCGGCTTAATTCATTCAACGTTATTTTGTTCGAATAGTTTGTATGTAAATAAATCAAAATATCGTTTACCCTATCACAAGGTTCAGTATCTGCTGATTCTGATAGATTTTCCTCTTGATTAATCAGCTTTGAGAGGAGAATAAGCACTTCCAGTAAAAGCGAGCGGGAGCGGCAGGGCCAATTGAAGTCACTTTGGGCCACAAGTGTCTGGTTCATCTGCCCCAAGAGCTTAGAGATATGTTGAGCATTTGGAGTATCTATTGTTGAGATGCAGGGATATTCCAGGCTTCTCGTAATGAATGGCTGAAGCAGATAAAGGTCTTGCTCTTCAGTATCAGAGAAATCACCATGAGGATTGTGGACATTTTCGAAATTGAATTTGCTGTTCACAACTAATGGATCAAAATAAACGGACTTTATGGATATACCTGAAGATACGTTCAGTTCCACATGTTCATGTTCATTGATACACAGGATCACAGGCGAAGTAAAAGGCGTTTGCAAGCCTCCGCAGGATAAGATGCCTGACCCCTTCTCAATCAGCACTAGACTCCATCTGCCATAGCCCCGAGTATCTTCTATACATGATCCATGTTCAGCAAAGTATAACGGAAGCCGATAGCCAGAATGCACTTCTCTACCGATTGTTACAAAATCCACAGCGTTCACCTCAGTTGTCCATTGTAAGTCGTTTACCAAATCCATTTTATAACACTTTTGGGTTAACGGATAGACCTGTAGAATTTCAGAGTGTATTGCAAAACTTGTTTAAAAGCAAACAGCAATTGCAGATACACCATTCTCGCTGCACAGGAGATTAGGTATGATGCCTCTGTAGCATAAATCGTTTGAGGGGAGTCATACTATGAAATTTGAAAGAAGAAGTACCGGAGTATTCGCTGTATTACTTTTGATTCTTATCTGCTGTGCTATGTTGGGGGGGTGTTCGAAATCTGACGCAACAGGTGGTACGCCTAATACGGATGCAGCCGCTGCAAAGGTATCATCTCCTGCACCCGCAAGCAGTGAACCTGGCACGGAAACTGCCGTCACCACCAGCGCACCGTCTTCTAAACCAACACAGAATGGTCCCTTGACCATTAAATACGTGGGGAATTCATGCTTTTATTTAACCTTTCCTGATGGAACAACATTCTTGACCGACCCCTACCCGTCCAAATTAAAAGCATTTTTTGGTCCAGCTCCTGATATGGAGGTGAATGCCTACACAGTGTCCCATTATCATGATGATCATGTTCCGGATTTGAAGCAGCTTAAGGGAGATCCCCAAAGACTTGTCCCCGCCTTGATGAAAGAACCCATAAAAGTCGGCGAGGTAGAAGTAACCGGGTTTTCTTCCAAACATGTATCGAATTTAGGGGACAACGAAATATTCGTATTTCGTTTTGGCGATTTCAAGATCGTACACATGGGGGAGACGGATAAGATAGAATTGCCAGAGGCGCTTGAGGCTGTGAAAGGTGCGGATGTTGTTTTGACATATGCGGGAGAATACGGCCCGGAAACACTGAAAAACACAGCTATTTTTCAATCGTTATATGATATGGATGTAAAGGTCATCATTCCACAACATTTCAGTAACAATCCAGAAGCGGTATTCTATGGAGAGCCGACCATTGATCAGATTCTGAAAGAAGTGCCGTCAGGTGTCGAAACGGTCAAGCTCGATGAACTGGTTGTGACGAAGGATATGAAAAAACAGTTTGTAGAGCTCACCCAAATGAATGCTAAATAATTGATGTGAACTAAAAAAAGATGACTTCTGATGTATTTGTCAGGGTTGTCTTTTTTTATAGGCTTCAACGAGTGTAATCACAGTCTTGACGTCACTCCAGTAATAATAATGCCCCATCTCAATAGATTATCGTATAATTGTTATAACAGTTGAACAGGACGATAAGGAGGCAAAACCATGGATAGGGTGACTAAAATGGAACGGAAGATTACCAAATTCGGAAATAGTCTGGGTATAACCATGACGGATGCTTTCAAACAAATTGGCCTGGAGTTAGGCGATACGGTTCAAATCGAGATCCATCCCCATAGTGGAGAGATCGTTATCACAAAATCCACCAAGTTCACGTTGCCCGCAGGAATCAGTGAGGATTTCATGGATTGTCTGTCGGAGGTTATCAATGAATATGATGAGACCGTCCGTGAGAGCAGATTGGTGTGAAGAATCCCGGCCTGCTGGAATCCGCCGTTCTTCGCGCCGGGTCATCCGCATTCGGTGATGATGCTTATCCTACTATTTTTGATAAAGCAGCTGCCCTCTTTGAATCTCTTGGTCAAAATCACCCGTCCCACAATGCCAACAAACGCACAGCATTTACCGCACTTGTAATCTTTTTGCGTTATAATGGTTTGGGCTTCAAGATGGAGAGCAAGCTAGCGGAAGACTTTACTGTTGATATGGTGAATCATAAATATAGTTTTGACGAGCTCGCAGCAATGATCCAGCAGCATTGTGTGGAACGGGTATAGATAACTTATTTGATAAATTGAAAAAGACACCCTAGAGGTGTCTTTTGCTTTATCCCCTTTAGAACCGGGGCTCGATTCAGTACAATCCGCCGCCCAATGAAGGACAGAGAAGCAGTGCTAATGTGCACCTAATATCTCCCTCGCCATTCGAATGGTCTCCTCATCGGGTGGCTTGATTTGAGCAAGAGGATATTTCATACCAAGCTGTTCGTACTTGTACTTTCCCATTTCATGATAAGGCAGGACCTCAACCCGCTCTACATTGCGCAAGGTTTTAATAAAGCCGGCCAGCTTCCGAAGATCCGCTTCATCATCAGTCAGTCCGGGAACAAGGACATGTCTGATCCAGACGGGGATATTAGTTTCTGAGAGAAAACGGGCAAAGTCGAGAATATGATCGTTCGGCTTACCGGTTAGATCGAGATGCTTTTGCGGGTCGATCTGCTTCAGGTCAAGCAGAACGAGGTCGGTATGCTGCATCAACAGCTGCAGCGTCTCAAAGAAATGGCCGCGGCGGCTAAAGCAACCGCCTGAAGAATCGATTGCAGTGTGAACACCGAGTTCTCGTTTTAGAGCCCGGAAAAGAGTAAGCAGAAAATCAGCCTGCAATAGAGGCTCTCCGCCACTAACCGTTACTCCGCCCCCAGAAAACTGCAGGAAGGGGAGATATCCGCGAATTTCCTCAACTAATTCCTGAACGGTTACCAGTTGCCCTTTCCCAATCGTCCAGGTATCGGGGTTGTGGCAATATTGGCAGCGCAGTAAGCATCCCTGCATAAATACAACGAACCGGATCCCCGGGCCATCTACCATACCGGAGGTTTCAATGGAATGAATGCGGCCTTCGTACTGCTCCATAGCGTTTCCCCCGTCAGATTTTTTCGTGAAAGGTTCTGTTGATGACATCAAGCTGCTGCTCTCTCGTCAGTTTGATGAAATTAACCGCATAGCCTGACACTCGTATCGTGAGCTGCGGATACTCCTCTGGATGCTCCATCGCATCAAGCAAGGTTTTGGTGTCAAACACATTAATATTAAGATGATGGCCATCCTTGGCTGTATACCCGTCAAGCAGCGCGGTCAGATTACGAATCCGATCCTCTTCGTTCTTCCCAAGAGCGCCAGGAATAATCGAGAACGTATTCGATATGCCATCCAAAGCGTACTCATAAGGAATCTTCGCTACGGAGGCCAATGAAGCTATCGCACCTTTCCGGTCCCTGCCGTGCATCGGGTTCGCTCCCGGGGCAAATGGCTCGCCCTTCTTTCTCCCATCCGGGGTGTTCCCGGTCAACTTACCATATACCACATTGGATGTGATGGTCAGCACCGACATCGTGGTTCTAGCCTGTCTGTAGGTGGAGTGTTTCTTAAGCTTACGGTAGAACCGTTTGACGAGATCTACCGCAAGCTCATCCGCTCGGTTATCGTTATTTCCGTAAGCAGGATATTCGCCTTCAATTATATAGTCGACAGCAAGACCGTTCTCATCCCGGACTGGACGAACATTTGCATATTTAATGGCACTGAGCGAGTCGGTTACGACCGAAAGGCCCGCAATCCCGGTTGCCATGGTCCGCATCGTTTCCTGATCATGAAGCGCCATCTCGATACGCTCATAACAATACTTATCATGCATGTAGTGAATTACATTCAAGGTGTTGATATAGAGTTCCGCAAGCCATTCCATCACATGATCGAAAGCGGCCATCACTTCGTCAAAGTCCAGCTTGTCCGACAGAATCGGCCGAAATGGCGGGGCTATCTGTACCTTCATCTGCTCATCCATCCCGCCGTTAATCGCATACAGCAATGCTTTGGCCAGATTCGCCCGGGCGCCGAAATACTGCATCTGCTTACCGATCCGCATGGCGGACACACAGCAGGCAATCCCGTAATCATCACCGAAATAAGTCCGCATTAAATCATCATTCTCATATTGAAGAGAGCTGGTCTGAATCGTCATGCGTGCACAATATTCCTTGAACTTCTGAGGGAGACGGTTGGACCATAGTACGGTCAAATTCGGTTCCGGCGATGGACCAAGCGTCTCGAGCGTATGCAAGAACCGGTAAGTATTCTTGGTCACTAACGGACGACCATCCAGGCCCATGCCTCCAAGGGACTCGGTGACCCATGTCGGATCGCCGCTGAACAGCGCGTTATATTCCGGTGTCCTTGCGAACTTTACCATACGCAGCTTCATGACAAAATGATCGACGAGCTCCTGCGCCCCTTGCTCCGTCAGCCTCTGCTGCTTCAGGTCACGCGCTATATAGATGTCAAGAAAAGTGGAGGTGCGGCCAAGACTCATTGCAGCCCCGTTCTGCTCCTTAATCGCGGCAAGATACCCGAAATACAGCCATTGAAAAGCTTCCTGCGCGGTCTCCGCCGGCTTGGTAATATCGAATCCGTAGCTGGCCGCCATCTGCTTCAGCTCTGTAAGGGCACGCAGCTGCTCCGCGATTTCTTCACGTGCCCGGATGACATCCTCAGTCATCGTGCGTTCGTCGAAGAAGGAGAGCTCCTCCTTTTTGCTTTTGGCTAGAAAATCCGTGCCATATAAGGCAACCCGCCGGTAATCGCCGATAATCCGTCCCCGGCCATACGCATCCGGAAGCCCTGTAATAATGCCGGCTTTTCTGGCTAGACTCATGGCAGGTGAATAGCCGTCAAATACGCCTTGATTATGAGTTTTCCGGTAAGTCGAGAAAATATGCTCGATTTCTGGATCCAGCTCATACCCGTAAGATTCACAAGCATTCTTAGCCATTCGGATCCCGCCGTAAGGCTGAAGGGCCCGCTTGAACGGCTTCTCCGTTTGCATACCCACGATGGCCTCAAGCTTCTTATTCAAATAGCCGGGGCCATGGGAAATAATACTGGAAACCACCTCAGTATCCATATCCAGAACTCCGCCCTGTTCACGTTCTTGCTTCGCGAGCTCCATGAACTGTTCCCAGAGCTGTTGCGTGGCTTCCGTGGAACCAGTCAGAAAAGACGCATCTCCTTCATAAGGCTCGTAATTGAGCTGAATAAACTGGCGGACATCAATCTCTTCCTGCCAGCTTCCTGATTTAAACTCTTCCCATGCCTGCATTGTGATAATTCCTCCTTTATTACTTTGCCATGGGTTTATGGGCTGTGCTTAGTATGATCCTTCTTGACTAATCTAAAGGAGGTACATCAATGGATACTATGGAGGATATCGCCACTTTTACACATGACCTAAACGGTAGAGACTGGAAACGGGGATAATATCACGAATGCAGGTAAAACTGTGTTTGTTAAAAAGGCTTGTATTAATTTCGCAACCTGAATCAAGCAGCACGAGTAGATGCCAGGGAGGGGAAAAATGATGGCTGTCAAACAAAGCCAGGCAGAAAATAACGAAAGCATCACCGATAAAAAGCCTACCGCCCAGGAAGAGGTCAACCGTCTGGTTGCACGTGCCCGGGCTTCGCAAGAAGCGTACCTTTCTATGGATCAGGAACAGATTGACCGCGTTGTACAAGCAATGGCACTCGCCGGACTGGACAAGCATATGCTGCTTGCCAAGATGGCCGTGGAAGAGACCGGACGCGGCGTGTACGAAGATAAAATCACTAAGAACCTTTTTGCCTCAGAGTATATTTATAACAGCATCAAACACAACAAAACCGTTGGAATTATTGAGGAAAATCTTTATGAGAATTATCAGCGGGTAGCTGAACCTGTTGGCATTATCGCCGGCGTAACACCTGTTACGAATCCGACCTCCACAACGATCTTTAAAACACTGATTGCAACGAAGACGCGAAATCCTATTATTTTTGCTTTTCATCCTTCCGCGCAGAAATGCAGCAGCGAATCGGCAAAAATACTACTGGATGCAGCAGTAGCAGAAGGAGCGCCGCCACACTGTGTGCAGTGGATCGAGAATCCGTCGCTGGAAGCGACGCAGCTGCTCATGAACCATCCGGATGTAGCTCTGGTCCTGGCCACGGGCGGCTCTGCCATGGTAAAGGCTGCCTATAGTACGGGCAAGCCGGCACTTGGCGTCGGACCCGGAAATGTACCTTGCTTTATTGAAAAAACAGCCGATCTCAGACAAGCGGTCACCGATCTTATTCTTTCCAAAACATTCGATAACGGGATGATTTGTGCATCCGAGCAAGCCCTCATCATTGAGGAACCGGTATATGATCAGGTTCGCCAAATGATGATAGACAACGGGTGCTACTTTTTAGATAAATCGGAAACAGAGGCAGTCTCGGGTCTCGTGATCACCGGGGAGAAGTGTGCTGTTAATGGCGCTATTGTCGGTCAGCCAGCTTACAAAATTGCCGAGATGGCCGGTCTTCAGCTTCCTGAGCATACGAAAATTCTTGTTGCCGAATTAAAGGGTGTGGGAACGGACTTCCCGCTGTCTGCTGAGAAGCTGAGCCCGGTTCTGGCCTGCTATAAAGTAACCTCTGCCGAACAAGGCATTGACCGTGCAGCGGAAATCGTCACATTTGGCGGTTTGGGACACTCTTCTGTCATTCACTCTAAGGACAATAAAGTAATTGAGGCCTTCGCGGAACGGTTACAGACCGGTCGTGTGATTGTCAATTCTCCTTAAACACAGGGGGGCTATCGGTGATATTTACAACACCAATTTACCGTCACTTACTTTAGGCTGCGGATCCTACGGCAAAAACTCAACCACCTCCAATGTAACTGCAGTGAACCTGATCAATATCAAACGTGTCGCCTACCGGAGGGTGAATATGCAGTGGTTCAAGATTCCGCCTAAGATCTACTTTGAAAAAGGATCGACGCAGTATCTCGAGAAAATGCCTAACATCTCCAAGGTGCTAATTGTTACTGATGCCATGATGGTTAAGCTCGGATATGTGGAAAAAATCGAATATTACCTGCGAAAACGCACCGAGCCAGTTTCTGTTGAGATTTTTGCCGATGTTGAGCCCGATCCGTCCGTAGAGACGGTTGAACGCGGAACCCGCATGATGGAGAACTTCCAGCCGGACTGCATCATTGCCCTGGGGGGCGGCTCGCCCATGGATGCGGCGAAGGCGATGTGGTTATTTTACGAATACCCGGATACCAGCTTCCATTCGATCAAACAGAAATTCCTGGATATCCGTAAACGGGTCTATAAATATCCGCGGTTAGGCATTAAAGCCCAATTCGTCGCGATCCCGACAACCTCAGGAACAGGCTCGGAAGTAACTTCATTTGCGGTCATCACGGATAAAAAAGAAGGACATACAAAATATCCGCTTGCGGATTACGAACTGACGCCGGACGTGGCGATCATTGATCCGGAGCTTGTCTATTCCCTGCCAAAGGCGGCGGTTGCAGACACCGGGATGGATGTGCTGACGCATGCGATTGAAGCCTACGTTTCCGTCATGGCCAGTGACTATACCGATGGACTTGCGCTACATGCCATAAGGCTCGTATTCCAGTACCTGGAGAAATCCTTCCATACGGCGGACCCGGTTGCCCGTGAGAAAATGCATAATGCATCAACGATTGCAGGGATGGCTTTCGCCAATGCTTTCCTAGGCATCAATCACAGCTTGGCGCATAAATGGGGCGGTGAATACCATACGGCGCACGGGCGTACAAACGCCATTCTAATGCCGCATGTTATCCGGTATAATGCCCAGAAACCGTCAAAATTCGCTTCATTCCCGAAATATAACTATTTCATTGCTGATGAACGTTATGCAGAAATCGCCAGAATGCTCGGACTCCCTGCCAACACCACAGAAGAGGGGGTTAACAGCTTGATTATGGCTATCCGCAAGCTGAACCAATCGCTTGGCATTCCCGAGAAATTCCAGGACCTTGGCTTCGCTCCGTCCGATTTCG
>CAKMKL010000162.1 GCA_927443375.1 uncultured Paenibacillus sp.
AGGCGGGGGGGCCTTTGCAAGAGGAAGAAATACAAGATTATCATCGAACTCATCTCAAGATTTCCAATTACACTTTCAATGAATTCGAAATTAAAAGCAATCAAGTCCTCTCTGTCACAGTGAGATAATGGATACCAATAGGATTGGGTTATATCCCAGACGTGTTCCATTCGTTTTCTTAACTGAATAGAGACTGTATCTTGTATTTCTTCCTCTTGCAAAGGCCCCCCCGCCTTACAACTATTAATATTTGATGATGAATAAAACGGTTGTAGTTGCTAGAACTATAATTTATAACCCTGCTCTACTCAGCCGCCAACATCTCATTAATACTATGCATTTCTATCCGGTCTTTCTCGGCCCGGTAATCTGAATATTCATGTTCTTCATATATCAGGATCTCCTTACTTCTTAGGAACCCGAGTAACCTTACTGCCTCTTCCTTTATCCCTCCCATGTAACTTTGAAATTTTGAAGGGTCTTCTTTAAGAACTTCTTTATATTCATCGGAAGTTACAATATAGGACAAGGCAATATATCTCAAAAAATTGTACCCGCCGCAATACTCCTCATACAGTATTTCTAACGTCTCCAATTGTTCTGTGACATCCTCATTCGTTAAGAGATTATTTAACATCATCGTTATTCTCTCTTGCTCAAAAGACCCAAAATGGACCAATCTTCGGATTTGCTTCTCTGTTTGATGATATGCAAATCTGTCCTTATAGTCTCTGGAAATAAGTTCGAAGTATTCTTTTTCACCCAAAATTTCTTCCAACTCTTCATGCTCATATACCCATTGCTCAAAATTCAATATAGACTGCTCACCCTGCTTATTTTTTACGAAATCATAAAAGTAACGCTCTGCACTGATTTGATCCAATACCGCACCTCCCCTACTAATAACATTATCATGTAATCCCCTTTCCTGTAACTCCGTTTCCTGTCTCCCGCCTCAACAATGAGAAGCTAATCAGATATATGAACGGTCAGCTTATTTGGGGACTTGAGCCGTTAGGAAGTAGAAAAAAGGGGTGGGTCAGAGGTTACTCCCTGCTCCATCCCTTTTAAATTACCGGAATCTCCACGCTTATGCTTTTCCAAACTATCAACCGACTTCCCTATACTCGCCCCTTCCCGATCTTCTGTAATGTTTTTTTAGCGCATCATTATAATTTGTAGCAGGATAGCAGTAACCTAGCTTATCATCATTATCTATCAAGCCTAATAACTTAAATGCTGCTATGCTAGATTGTGATAGCACAACTTCATAACTATTCTGTAGTTCCCCTGTGTTAATGCTGCATACATAGTATTTCTCGAGTTTTTTATTTTTTTCCGGTTTTAAAGCTGACAAACCTCGCTGTTTTCTTGCTTCACCTTTCTTCCACCAGAATGAACTCTGTCCCCAATAAAATTGCTTTGCCCAAAATTCCGGAAGTTCATGATATATAATGCTTTCGTTATTAGCAAGCTCTGTATGTGCCCAGTTCCGGTTCACCAGCGCGATTGCTTCATCAAGTGTAATTGGAAATCTTGAGATGAGTTCGATGATAATCTCCCACAAGAAAAAACGACCTTTAATATTGGTACGAAATTTGATTCTACGAGCCAGATACGATGTTGTCATTACGAACTCTCCTTAAATTAAATCGCAGTAATTACTTACTTTAAAAGCATACAAGAAAGCCGGCTGCATCTATACAGCAGACTAAAAAATCACTCGCTCTTATTTATCAGATATTCATCTACTTTGTCATAACTATAATCGATATAAAACTTACCGGATTGATCCAAATACATCATCAGATTTGTCCACGATTGATCCGATGTTCTACTGGATTCCGCATTCAGTTCAATGAAATATTCTTGTAACTCCCAGTGCAACCGATCATATATGCGTTCATCTACCCCATACACCTTAGGGGTACTATGACTATAAATCAACTCATTTTTTCTTACGAAAAGCTCATATTAGAAGTTACTCCATCCAATTAGTTACAATATAAATGTATCAGCGATCATCGAGTATTACAATGTACATCCAGTGGATTTCATCACTACCGGCTCCTAATCGCCGCCATTCTTTTCAGATTCAATACCATCGCCAACACGCAGCTAATCGCGGCAAGTCCCATCCACGCAAAAACAGAATACGACATCCACACGCTGATCATATAGTAATTGTAGTGAATCAGATAAGGCCAGATCAGTATCAATACCAGCAGCAGTAGTCTAATGATCAGATGGATGCCCGCTCCAACTCTTTTCCTGCGTCCTGTCCGTTCATTGAGTAAGCTTGATCTGCTCTCTCTCATTAGTTTCAATGCCTTATGAGTTACGCTGATGGCTGCCAGTAGGCCTAAGAACGAAAACACCCAATCCATTACAATGTTGCTATCATCATATTTAAAGGTAGTCATCGGCTTTCCGTTCATGCTGCCGTATATATTCTGTGCAATCAGCGATGGCGCGGTTGAATTCAGATTAGCCAGTACAAATACGGCTTCCTGCTGCTCCAGATCGATAATGACCTGTGAGGAAAAATTCGGATTCATCCCGATGTGGCTGATCACCCGCTTCTCCGGATCGTTACTCCACCCGTAGGCATAATACAAATCCTCCGCTTCATGTCCGGCAGTCTGCAAATCGGCCTCATGAGATTGCTCTATCGCTTGTTTCAAATTATCTGGTATATCTCCTATCCCCAATTGGGCATTAAGCCAGTGCTCCAAATCCTTAATATTCGTCACCAAATAACCTGCAGCCATATTCCCGTAATACCTCGGAGCATCATATTCTAAGCTTTTGCCAAAAAACACGCGGTAACCCTTACTAAGCTGATCCGGCTTCGTTTCCTGGCCTGTTGAAAAATAACTGTCTGTCATGCCCAGCGGAATCAGAATATTCTGAGTTACATACTCTTGATAGCTTGAACCTGTAACTTGTTCGATAATCAACGCCAGAATATCATAATTAATGGTTGCATACTGATATTCTGTTCCCGGGTATGTATCCAAGGCGATGTCTGAAATCTTATGTATGGTTTGTTTAAGCGTGTCTGCTGTAGTCCCTTCAGGAATTAATTTTATCGTCCACGACGGAATCCCGCTAGTATGAGCCATCAGCTGGTTGATCGAGATATCCGCTTTCCCCCCTCTGTAGGTGGGGACAAATTCAGGAAGATATTCGGAGACATAATCGGAGTACACTAGCTTTCCCTCTTCTTCCAGCAAAATGACAGCCAGAGCCGTAAACGCCTTAGTAGCCGATCCCAATTCGAAAAGTGATTCTCTGGTGACTTGCTGTTGCCCATCAACATCGGAATAACCGTATTCCTTATACTCCGTCTTTCCCTGCTTGGATGTTACCATAGCTACGCCAGGAGTCGCTGTTTTGGCCATAATCGTCTGGACCATTTCATCGGCACTCCCATATTCCCCTGCTGTAAATAAAGTTCCTAACGGATGCCAACAAACAACCGTAGGGATAAGTAAGATAAGCAAGATAACACTTACTAGTACCGTCCTATTTCTTCTAAGTATTTTCTTCATAAGTTTTTTCCCCGTTATTAGTGTAAGTTCATATTCGCCTTCTTTCTTATAAGACGTTCCATTCGTTCATTTCCCTGCGGCTATACACCAGAACCGTTGGGGATGGGTGCAGTAGCGATCGAAGAATTATCATAGACATGGTTTACTCAACAAAACATAATAGTTGTATAAATATGCTAATCTCAGAAGAAAGGGGATTGTTATCCCATATGCGCTTATCAGAACCTTTTCAAACTAAACGGCTGCAATTCCGCTTGCTGAATTCAAATGATACCGATGCAGTATATAGACAATTCTCTGACCCGGATATGTGCAGGTATTTCAGTGAAGTGAACCTCCCTGCGATCTGGAAGAAGCAAAGGAAATCATTGCCCATTACAAGAATCCAGAGGGAACAGATCATCTGCGTTACGGAATGTTTGATAAAGAAACGGGGGCATTTATTGGCACATGCGGCTATCACTATTGGGATTATAGCCTTAAACAAGTTGAGATCGGTTATGATATCTGGAAGGATTATTGGAGACAAGGCTATATGTCGGAAGCATTACCAGCACTCCTGAAAATCTGCTTTGAGCATCTTGGCGTTGATTGTATTTATATCCTTACCCATCCACAGAATCATGCATCTATCGCAAGTGTCGCCAAATTAGGATTTAAGGCATGTGAATCCTGCAGGAAAGTTGATGAGGAGCCACAGATTTGTATGAAATTGATTAGAACTACTTAGCTAACCTGTGTCGAGCTGGAATACTTGGTTTTGTTAACAACGAATAAAACAGCAATAAAGACGCCATATGAGCAGCGTCTTCATTATCCAAATATATCTGTATAAATTCTTATGGATCATTTTACTTCCTGACGAGCTCCTGAGGCTGCCGCACTACGAATGGCGTCCAGCAGGCGATGTGCCCTAAGCGCGTGGATGAAATCGGGCAATTCCACCTCTTCTCCATTGAGCCGCTGCTCAAATAGCGCATAGAGGTGAGCGACATTATGTGCCGGACCTGGAGGTATATTCTGTACCTTAGTGGTATATTCCCCTGGCGTTTCTAGTATCTCTGCCTCTCCAGAAGGCCGTACGATCTGAAGCTTCAGCCGGTCCATCTGGAACATCAAATGATCCCGCGGGCTAATCACCAGTTCCCCATCGCTTCCGATAATCCGCAGCGTAAATCCGGGTGCACCGGCATTGACGAACTGGGCGGACACAAGTGCTTTCTGAGCCAGCTTACCGGAAATAAGCACGTGATCCGGCGCATTCGAGGTCACAGTCTTACCGGTCTCAAGGACGCTCACTTCCGGGAATTGAGTTTCTAGTGTTCCGGAGACTTCCACAAAGGGCGCAACCATATATTCAATCGCATCAAGTACATGCGCTGCGCCGATAGTCAATTGATCCGCCCCGTTAGCTTCATCCAGCAGATAGACATGTGCCAGATCCACGGTCCCGTTCAGCGTTGGAAATACAGGCAGTGTAACAATAGCATTCACAGCCAGTACACGGCCAATATCGCCTTGCACAATCAAGTCCCTGATGTAGCGGACGGTCGGGTTACCCCTTGCCTGAAGCCCGACCACATGCTGGACTCCCTGTTCTTTCGCAAGTTCAAGCAGCGCCTCTGCTTCTGAAGTAGTCCGGGCGAGCGGCCATTCACTGAATACGTGCTTGCCGGCACCTAAAGCTTCACGAAGCAGATGATCATGTTCCGGCAATTTTACGGCTACCACCACAACATCTATTCCTGGCTGCACAGCCATCTCTGAGGTATTCGTATAATAAGATCCGATGCCATGGCGCTCAGCTGCCGTCCGTGCGCTATTGATTTGCGAACCTGTTACTGCCTTTAACTCATATGCCTCAAGCGCCGAGAGTGCAGGAATGTGAGCCAGTCCACCCCATCCGCCTGCTCCGACGATTCCTGTTCCCCATGTTATTTCCCTTCCCATATTATTCCTCCTTGGTTAGCAATGTACTGACACGATTGACTATAGAGGATATAATCAAATTAAAAAAGTACGCACTTTTTCGTAATATAGTTACCAAATGGGTACGTTGAAGGAGGAAAAGATCATGACGCTTGAGGCCGACAAAGTAAATACCAACGCTATATCTCATGATAAAAAGTATCACAATCCTACAGAAGCAACACTGGAGCGGATCGGCGGCAAGTGGAAAACCGCGATACTCTGTCTGCTCGCCGAGCAAGGTGCTGTCCGCAACGGGGAGCTGTTACGGACGCTTTCACCGATCACACAAAAAATGCTAACCCAACAGTTAAAAGAGCTTGAAGCAGATGGGCTTGTTCTTCGTACAGTATTCCTGGAAGTTCCGCCAAAAGTTGTTTATGAGTTGACAGAAAGCGGAAAATCTTTGCGGATGGTTCTCGATCCGCTCTGTGAATGGGGTAAACGGTTTGTTAAAACAACAACCCGGGAGACAATCACAGAAAACAATCCTGAATTGGATTAGATTGCTTATCCCTTTTTAGATTTCACCGTTACTCAAGCACATTACCACACAGATAACCTTGTTCTGTAATCGTTATCGTCTGTAGTATACTCTACGTCACTGAATCCTAGAGAAAGTGCATTGTAATATAAGTCTGCCAGCTTCTCCTGATCCTTACAATAAATCGTGATATAGGTACAGTCGACCACCAATAGTACGAATTGACAGTCACTTGTTAAGTACTCTTCGTACGTACCAACATCTATTACCTTTTTATCCTTCGGATAAGCCTTGAGATCTGCAAAAATGACGTAATAATCATAATTCTCTAAAGTCTCTTTCAGCAGAATGCCGTCCATCCCCAAGGTCTGATCAGGGAAAAGCGGCTCTAACATATCCGAGAAGTAAGCCTCTTCACCCCCGATATACCAATGAAATGCTGCCACATCTAAAGGCTTCAAGATCTCTGCAAGAATACGTCCGTGCTCATTCGGAATCCCGAAAGTAATCCCTCTTTTCATTCTCCACCTTCCTTTTTATTGTGCATAGGCTTCGCCTCGTATTATCCAATCGCCACGATCAGACTCGTTATGAGCATTAGCACTGCTACCGGAGCCCATATTCTTCTCTCCCAGACACTTCTTGTAATGAGATTCAGGATTGTAGAAAGCACTGAAAAAGCAACAACAAACCATATCGCCACGTTTGCAAATCCGCTCCAGCCAGGAAGGATACTCCCCGCTTGACTGAGCACGATAACTGCCAGAAAGGCTAATATGACGATCTGAATCAGGCAGGCTGCACGCATTGGAACCGGAAGCTTACCGGGATATTTCCCGCCCACCGCATACTCACCCCACGGGATGCCGACAGCCAATGCTGCTTGAAAAAGTATTACAATAGCAATCAGTATTGCAAATCCTATAGATGAAATGAACATGATCATGTTTTCGTTCCCCGCCTCCATGAAGTAGTAGCTTCTATAATATTATTCAGATTTCTACCACACATTAACAATAGGAACGTTATTCTCTAATCTGGTAAATGCTGCGGGAATTAATTGTATACATC
>CAKMKL010000163.1 GCA_927443375.1 uncultured Paenibacillus sp.
GCCTTCACCATTCGCCTTCTCCCCAATTGCGTATAAACGATGATTCGCAGCGTCCACGTTAACAAAGGTAGGGTTAATAATGCCTTGTACACTATCCAGCAGGTCTAAGGTGCCCCCGGCTTCTCCATTAAATTCATACACCTGCACTCCATTATCCGCCGCACTCGCGTAGGAGCCGGTAAACAATAATAGCTTTGAATGCTCATTCATCTCGGTATTCCTCCTCCATTAGTCCATCCGGTGTTTATACATACCAGCCGTCATTAATTCAACAGCCATCTTTATAATTTACAATTTTTCAGCGTCTATGACAAATGCAACGGAAAAAATGACAAAAAACATTTCAAAAATAAGACTTCTCAAGAGAAAAAAAATATGCTATAATGAA
The DNA here is from genome assembly GCA_927443375.1 of uncultured Paenibacillus sp. GTDB lineage: Bacteria > Bacillota > Bacilli > Paenibacillales > Paenibacillaceae > Paenibacillus_AQ. The sequence continues at coordinate 389 of CAKMKL010000163.1, forward strand.
AGCGCTAACATCTATCTTTTATTATGTATAAAGGGGGAACACGAATGAGCAGCCTGCTGGAAGCCAGAAACGTATATGAGGACTTCGAGGTGGAAACAGACATTCTGTTCTTTAAGGTCGGAGACCATGATTTGGTCATTTTTCACGGCAGAAACTATAACATTAAAAAGAGAATGACTGCCGAGCAACTGAACCGCTTATTGTCGAATCCCAGCTATTATCATGTCTATGGAGGCTGCTACGTGAATCTGAATAAGATCAGTGCCATTGAAGACGACTGCATCTATTTCGGAGAAAAGGGCCTCTACGCCAAAAATGTCCGTGTAACCAGACGGAAACAGGAAAGCATACGCCATTTACTGAAAGGGCTTACTTCTTAAGCATCTGAAGTGAATACAAGAATGCGTAATTTGTTACACTTATGCATTCTTGTGACTTCCTACAAATAAGCCGGAGGTGCGTGGAGATCCCATGCCGCTCCGGCTTTTTCCTTTTTATTATTCCTTTTTATTAATGGAAACTTAAAAAGAAATTATGCTTTTTTATACTTTCTTAAGGTTTGGAATCATGATTTCTGGTAAAGTTGTAGAAAGACAGGCATCACCTATATCGAAGGGAGTCATTAATTATAATGGACAAAAAAGAATTTGAAGGCAATGAGCAACAGAGCAGCAACGAAACACCGGAAGAGATTACCGCTTCCGTAAACAACAATGAAGGTTCACTCGAAACAGAAGCAGCACCTGCTCCTGTACAAGAAGTTACAGCTACAGAAGAAGTAGCCCACAATCCGGCCGTTGTCCCTGCACAAGACGGCGTCACTGAAAGTGTTCCTGTAATGAGCAAAGTAGGCGGCAGCACTCCTCCTTCTTCCCCTTCTTCTAAAGGCGGCAAAGGATGGATGATCGCTTCCATCTTACTCGCTGCAGCACTGATTATAGTACTAATTAAACCGCCATTCCAAAAAGATGACAGCAGTACGGCGGTAGCTTCCGTAAATGGTACGGATATTACCAAAGCACAGCTGTATGATAAACTCGTTGAAGCCGGTGGCGAATCCACCCTGCAAAATCTGATCACCACTACACTCGTAGATCAGGAAGCCAAGAAAGCCAACATCACCGTTACCGATGAAGATATCAATACTGAGATTGAAGATTTGAAGACCCAGTTCGGCGGTGAAGAGGCACTGAATTCCGCATTGGCACAAAGCTCGATGACACTTGACGATCTTAAGAAGCAAATGCCGCTGCAGGTTGAGATCCGCAAGCTGCTTGAACCGCAGGTTAAGGTTACGGATGAAGACATCAAAACTTACTACACAGAAAATAAAGCTACCTTTAACCAGGAAGAAGAAGTTCGCGCTTCCCACATACTTGTTGCAACCAAAGAAGAAGCCGACGCTATCGTTCAACAGCTTAAGGACGGTGCTGATTTCGCTACTCTGGCTAAAGAGAAATCCTCGGATACCGGTTCGAAAGATAAAGGCGGGGATCTGGACTTTTTCAAAAAGGCAGACATGGTTGCCGAATTCTCTGATGCCGCCTTTAAGCTTAAGGTCGGAGAAACCAGCGGTGCTGTGAAGACCGATTACGGTTACCACGTCATTAAAGTGACCGACCGCAAAGAAGCTAAAGAATATACGCTGGAAGAAAAGAAAGATGAAATCAAAAAGACGCTGATTTCACAGAAGGTTTCCGAAATGTCTTCTACTTGGCTCCAGGATTTGACGGCCAAAGCTAAAATCACCAACTCGCTTACTGATAAAGCGGAAGCATCTGCTTCTCCTGAGGCAAGTGCGGAAGCAGCAGCAACTGAAGCTCCAGCTACAAAATAATTAAGCACACGGAGAACAGGCCCGGCGGATTCCGCCGGGCCTGTTTGCTGTCTGCTGCACCTACAGCCAGATAGTAATTCTATTATGTGTTTTTCTTGCGGATCTGTTTATCGTGATTCTCGCCCCACTCTTTGGCCTGAGCCGTAGCAATGGAGATAGCCCGTCCTTCATCATAACCGTCCTCCAAAAGTGCATTGGCAATTTCAATCGCCTTGTTGCGCACGGGAGCCATGAAATTTTTCAGCGAATCCGGATATTCATCCTTGCTCCAAGGCATAACAAAAACCTCCTTGATCAGGTTATAGTTATACTTAGCCTGATCAAGGAGGTTCTAAACATATCTGTTATGTGCTTATTTAAACACCTTTACACGTTCTTCGATCGGCTGGAATTCCTTTTCCCCCGGCGGGGTAACAGTTTTGCCAAAAGGCATCTGGGCAATCAGCTTCCACTCTGCGGGAATTCCGAAAGTTTCTTTTACTTCGTCGTCAATTAGCGGGTTGTAGTGCTGGAGCGAAGCGCCCAGACCTGCTTCAGCCAATGCCGTCCACACGACAAACTGCAGAATACCTGAGGATTGGTTAGACCAGATTGGGAAATTATCAGCATACAGCGCAAAATTCTCTTGCAGGTTTTTCACGACTGTCTGGTCTTCGAAGAACAATACAGAGCCGTAGCCGGCTTTGAACGAAGACAATTTTTGAGCTGTACCTTCGAATTGCTCAGTAGGTACTATCTTACGCAGCGTTTCTGCGGTTATATCCCACAGCTTGTCGTGCTGTTCGCCCAGCAGAACTACAGCTCTGGAGCTTTGGGAGTTAAATGAAGTTGGGCTATGTAATACCGCCGCTTCAACAATATCCTTGATTTGTGCATCGGAAACCGGGGATTCTTTGCTGATGGCGTATACGGAACGTCTTGCTTCTACAGCTTCCAGGAATGTTTTAGACATAAAATAACTACCTCCATTAATATTAGTAACTAACTTTTTTATATCTTAACACTTTTATTCTGATATAACAACAACTATTTCACAACTTTTTCCTAAAATCGCACGGAGTCCCCACACTTATTGTCGCAGTAATCCGGCCATTTATTCACCTTCCACTTATTTCTATAATCACATCGACCATTTTCGAAACACCTTCTATTTTCCGATATACAATGTAGCAGCAGATAAGCTACAATAATTCAGCCAAATTGCTGAAGGAAGGTCATAAATATGAAACTAGCACCGCAAAAAGCGCCTTATCTGCTAAAAAAAACACCGCTTTTCGCTTTATCTATACTGATTATCTCCGCAGCACTTCTGGGAGGGTGCCGGGACACAATATCGTCAACTGTCTCCATTGAAGCTTCCACTGCCGCTGCTACCCAGAAGGATTCTAAGCAGCCTGTATCCTTCTGGGTAGCTACTGACACCCATTATCTTGATAAAGCACTGCAGGACGGGGGAGCCGCCTTTCAAAGCTATGTATCAAGCGGCGATGGTAAAATGCTGCTCTACAGTGATGAGCTGATGGAAGCATTAGTGTATGATGTGCAGCAGCAGAAGCCGGAATTTCTGATCCTGAGCGGCGATCTAACGAACAACGGTGAAGTGAGCAGCCATAAGCAGCTTGCAGCCAAGCTAAAGCGTATTGAGAAGCTGGGAACCTCTGTTTATGTCATTCCCGGGAATCATGATCTGTTTAATCCTTGGGCAAGATCCTTCAAGGGTGATCAGCAGGTTGTTACCGGGCACATTACCGATGAGGACTTTACAACGCTATATGCTGATTATGGATATGATGAGGCAATATCGCGGGATCAGAACAGTCTGAGTTATGTTGTCAGCGCTGCACCCGGATTATGGCTGCTCATGATCGACAGCAGTCAGTACATTAACAATGAGAAATACGGATTTCCGCAGACTGACGGACGCATTCTTCCCGAGACTTTGGATTGGATGGATGAAAGCGTGAAGCTGGCAGCAGAGCAGCACGCCTCCATCATTACTGTAATGCACCATAATCTGCTCAGCCACACCTCCATGCCTATTTCCGGCTTTAGGCTGAATAACAGTCAGGAAACGGTGAAAAGGTTGCGCAAGGACGGCCTTAATCTGGTGTTATCCGGTCATATCCACATGCAGGATATCCGCCGCGATCCGGCCACGGGTCAAGAGAATACAGCTGACTCCGATGCCCTGCCGGTATATGATATTGCCACAAGTGCGTTTGCCGTTAACCCGCATCAGTATGGCGCCATGATCTTTGATCCGCTCTCCCGAAAAGTAAGCTATAATACGCAATCTGTTGATGTTGAGGGCTGGGCTGCGGCGGAAGGAATCACCGACCCTAATCTGTTAAACTTTAAGGCTTACGCTGAGCAGAGCTTTGCCGGGGGGTCCTACAACAAAGCTTTTAATAATCTGCAGGATAGTCCCTTCACGGAAACGGAAAAACAGTCCATGGCGGATATGATGTCTGAGCTGAATGTGAAATATTTTGCCGGTCAAGCCGCCAGCGCGGCAGCTGAGATCAAAGCGATGCCCGGCTATAAGTTATGGGAGAGTCAGAAGGAAGGATTCATGTCAGGGTATATTGACAGCATGCTGGAGCCGCAGGAAGTGAGTAAGGTATCGCTCGAAATGATTTTGACCACACAATAGGAGCCTGGACTCCGTCACCGGTTAATCCCATTCAACCCAATGGATACAAAAAAGGCCGAAGCCCTGATTTCAGGAGCTTCGGCCTTCTTGTGTTATAGATAATAAGTCATACTACAGACGGTCAATGAAAATATAACCTTCCTCATCCTTCTCTACCTTGGCATGCAGCGCCTCTGCAAGAATGCGGAGCGGCACATAGGCATCGCCGTATTCATCAACGAATACCGGCTTTGGAAGCTTCACAGTAGCACCTTTAATGAGTGCCTGATCAGAACCGATTTTGAACACCAGCTTATCGCCGTATACATCATCGGTAACTGTAATCGCCCGGTTTGCACCATCCCATGTCACGGCTGCATCAAGGTCTTCTGCCACGTAACGCAGCGGAACATAAGTCGTGCCTCCATCAACAATCGGATAATAATACTCATCATCCGGTGCGATGACTAAGGTTCTCGCCGTAATACCTAAGTCATCTTTGAGCAGATTGTATACAGTAGAACCCGTTCCAAAGCTGCGAAGGGTTTCACCAGGTGTAAGATTGGCTGTAGACAGATCCAGTGCACCTTTTGTAGTGATTGGATCAGCAGTAACCGGTCCGTTCACATTCCAGGTCTGACTTTCCATCTTCACCGAAAGGCTCTGGATCGGCAGATCTTCGCTGGCTGGCAGTGCAACCTTAAGATCAACATTCTGCTTACGGATGTGCAGCCCGCTGTCCACGAATAAATCCACCTGCAGCTTCGTATCTTTGCTGAGAAGGGTCTTCAGCTCAGGAGTAGATTCATAAAGACTTTCAAGCTGTTTATCATAAACAAGCAGCAGCGCATCCACGGCCAGCTTAGCAGCATCATGGGCTACGGTTACAACACCTTCTTTGTCATTCAGTGAGATCTCACCAAATCCGAGATCGTTCAGCTCTGAATCCACATCCGCTGCGGTCAGAACCGGATACAGGTAATCATAGAGGCCACTGATCAGAGCAGTAAAGCCTTCGGCATCTTTGGAGACTGATTTCAGGAACCCTTTCACTAAAGCTGGCAGCTCGTCACCTGTGATCTCCGTATGTAACTTAGTCAAACTCAGCTGCTGGCCATAGACGTTTTCACTTACCGAAGAAGCACTGATGACGGCCGGGTTCGGAAGATTCTTCACGACAAACCCTGTAACGAGCTTGGAGATATCCTGGATTTTGGCCTGATCCAATCCTTCAATACCCATGGAATCTTCATAGCTCTCCAGCGGGAAGTAGAACGGCTGCTTCGCGCCTTCAGCGGTGAACACAACCGCTTCCTTATCCATAAAGAAAGTAAACGGCACAACGGATTGTTTGTACGCAACTGATCCGGCAGCAGAAACATTTCCGTTATCCTGCAGCTTAACATGAGAGATATTCACTGAAAAAGAATTAATAAGATCGATGATTTCCTGATCTTCACTGGTTATTCCGCTTGCCGGAACCACATTTAATGCAAAGGTTGTACTTGATTCCGACGACTTAACATCCAGACCCCCCAGCAGTGCCTTATTGACATCCAGACCGCCAACGCTTTGACAACCTGCCAGAATCAGCAGCAGTGCCAGAACCGGCATCAGCCACTTTGTTCGTGCTTTCATTTTCCTCATAGCAAGACTCCTTTTACGAATATTTGTTTAATCTATCCATCAACTCAAATGAGGAAGGACTTGGATTTATGAGTGCCTTTATGTAAAAAAATTCAAACATTGAGCAGACTCCTCCACTCAATAGTTACCCATTCTCTGGAAGGAAGAATCTTCACTGCTGCCAGCACCGCCAGATGAGCCGGATAAAAGGACCACCATACCCAGCGCGGCTGCCGTTTTTTCTCCAGAAAGCCCCATATCCCTGGCGTTAAGGCAATGAATATCGTAGGAACAATGCTGAATAACTGGACCAGCCAGCCGCTATAAAATAAATAGAAGCCATTCAGCAAAAAATGTCCCGCAATCAGCCAGTAGAAGCGTGCATAACGAAAAACCAGCACCAGAATGAGCCCATAGGCATTGTAATCAATCGGAAAATAGTCCATCAGGAAAATTGCCGCCAGCACAACCGGAATGCCAAGCCAGAGCGACGGCAGCTTATCCAGAATGACCAATACGACGGCGGACAGCAGCAGCGTAAATACAACATTCCAGCCGCCGGGGTCCAGCGCTAAATTATAAGGGACCTGGGCAATTAAGGAAATCAGGAATAGCCTCCGCAAATACCGGGGTCTCGATTTAGTATGTATATGCCCTTGCACCAGCGCGTAGCAGTATATTGGAAAAGCAATTCTTCCAATATATCTCCAGCCAAGCTCTCCCGGAAAAAAAATATAGCCGATATGGTCAATCAGCATGGTCAGCATCGCAATAATCTGCATCTCCGGCCTCCTGTAAAGTTCATCAGGTTAAAGCAGACATACATGATTGCTTAGACAATTATTTGTGCCTGCATCCATATCCTACAAGATATACGTCGATTAACACAAGTTGCATATTTTCGTAATGTCAGGTGAATATAAACTCTTTGTTTACTTTATCGGAAAGAAAAAAAGAACCCGCGAAGGTTCTCTGTCCTGCTTCGGACATTCATAACATTGAGTCCTTTTCTGTGTATACGATGGA
>CAKMKL010000164.1 GCA_927443375.1 uncultured Paenibacillus sp.
CAACCCTGGAAAACGCTCGTTCAGGTCATCGGTGCAGGCAAATTGAAGGAAAAATATTTGGTGAGCGGCATCGCAGAGTACGCCAAGCGATTGACCCCCTACCTCAAGTTCCAGATGATTGAGGTGGCGGATGAGAAGGCCCCGGACAATCTCAGCGACGCTGAGGTTGTCCAGGTCAAGGTGCGCGAGGGCGAGCGTATCCTCGCACACATCAAGAACGAAGCGCATGTCATTGCGCTCGCGATCGACGGCAAGCTCTGGAGCTCCGAGGAGCTTGCCGCCGAAATCGACCGGCTCGGCACTTATGGGACGAGCCATGTCGTCTTCGTCATCGGAGGCAGCCATGGCCTCTCCGATGACGTCATGCGCCGCGCCCAGCAGCGCATGAGCTTCGGCCGCATGACGCTGCCCCATCAGCTTATGCGGCTGGTGCTGGCGGAGCAGATTTATCGCGCGGTGAAGATAAATCGGGGGGAACCGTATCATAAGTAGCGGCAAGTTTTTTGGAGAAAAACTCGCAGGAGCTGTATTTACAGCATACCAAAGATAGGAGCAGGTCAGGTCACACTCCGGTTGGAATGATGCGTAAACGGGAATCGTTTGGCCATTGGGAGCTCGACACGGTAGTGTCTAGTCGTGGTAAAAGCAAAGCTTGTGCGGCCACTTTTATTGATCGAAATACCAGAATGTAAGTAGCCATAAAGATGCCGGATCGTACCGCTCACTCCATGGAGATTGCCTTTGTGTTGTAGCTAGCCAATATCCGCAAAGAAAGTTTCGGAGTGCTACAACATATCGGGGAAAAGAATTTGACTGCTATACCGCCCCGGAGAACTTTCAAGCGATAAAGGTCTACTTCGCGGCCCTCTTTTCTTTTTTTCTCGTAGTACTCCCGAATTCTGGGATTGGTACTTCCTCGAATCCCACACTGTACGGCTAAATATTACGCTCGTCGAAGCCTCTTGGAGCCTCGTTTGGTGATCCGTGCACTGGTTGCTGTGAATTTGCCTGAGCTGAATATGCCGGGGTCTAATCCTGCAAAAGCCACCAGTTGCTTAGCTTCTCTAAACTGCCGGACATCTCCGATCTCTGCAACAATTGCGTCTGCCAGCTTATCCCCGATTCCCGGTTCTCGCGGGAATCCCATTTCTCGGAAGCGCTCTGCATGCGGTCGATTTGCGTATGGAAATCATAACGGCTATTAAAAGTTTTATTTTACTAGCTCGGGTTAATAAGAGGGAGGGGCTTTTAAATGTTTTTCTCCTATTTCGATTCGATCGGTTTGGTTGAAACCGGATAGGAAGCAGTCCAATTCTTTTTACAGGAGGTAACGAACAATGAAACTATTCAATCCGAAAAAGAGCATCCGTACTACACTGGCGGCTACGGTCCTTGTAGCAGGACTGGTGCCGGCGTGGGGAGGATATTCCGTACAGGCGGCTGAAAGTGACGACGTTATTTCCGAAGTGCTCGATTCCGAAAATGCAGAGATGATTCCGCCCAGCGCTACCGCCTTCACGGATATTGCGGATAGCGAGTACCAAGAGGAAATCGAAGCCGCATTTGAGGCCGGCCTCATCAAAGGTTACAGCGATGGTACATTCCGTCCAACCGAAACCCTGAGTCGTGCCGAGTTCGTGACTATTCTCGGACGTGCGCTGGATGTTGAAGCCGACCCTGCGATGCTTCCGTATGACGATATGGTGCCTACATGGGCCGCACCTTATTTAGCGGGACTCGAAGAGCGGGATCTGCTGGGCAGTTTCGCAAATAACGAAATGTTCTATCCGAGTCAAGCCGTGACGAATCAGGATGCGGTTGAACTGATTTCGCTGGCAACGGATGAGACTGTGTGGGTATTCGGAATGCCGGGCACTGCGTCCGATGCGATTACGCGCGGTGAACTGACTGACCTGATGGTCGATCATCTGTTGGACTAACCTAGTTCGTTTGTTTGAATGACAAGCGCAGTTCACATTCGAATTTTGATTAAGCAGTCCGGGCAGTCCGCCTCCTTCGGAGAGCGGGCTGCCTTTTGTTTTGCATTGGAGAGCATTTTTTTTGTATGGTAGTAGAGGAAAAAGGAGGAGATCCCGATTATGTACAAACCATTCGCAAAGTACGCAAATCTGTTCTGACCCTCGCTGCCGAGAAATGTCCGCTTGGCCTCAAGCGCCTTTGACCGACGAACCGACCCTGCGCGCTTCTGCCGAAGAATCCGCAGACGTGAACTCGCCTTGTTCTCGATATTTCCGCATCCATTTTTCACACGATCCGAATCCTGAAATAAGTAACAGCAATCCTATTGGGAAAAACCCGCAGGATATGTTTATTTAGGCGTAGACCTGGTTAATGAAAAAAATGCCCTGCCGGATTATACGTTTAGATGTGAGATGAGCTCGCCGGTATTTAAACATACGAACTGAAATATCGAATGCAATGAATGGATAATTATTGAGGCAGGTCCTAGTAATAAGCTTTGGGCCTGTTTCTTATGGAGAACAGGCGAATGCCGCTTGCATTTATCCAGAAATACATATCTTACACATACATTGGGATGCTATTAGACAGAGGGGGTTAACATGAGAGAAGATTTGATGAAAGTGTTGAAGAATCCGGTATTCTATGTGTCAGCCGCGGTGATTCTGGCTCTGGCTGTTCTCGGAGCTGTTGTTCCGGTCGCATTCGGACGTGTGGCTGAGGCCTTATTCAAGTTCACTACAGTGAACTTCGGTTGGTTCTATCTGATCACTGTGTTCCTGATCATTCTGTTCCTGATCAGTTTGGCCCTAAGCAAATTCGGCTCTGTTCGGATTGGAGGTGAGCGGGAACGGCCGGAGTTTCCATTCTTCACTTGGATCGGTATGCTGTTCTCGGCAGGCTTTGGTGTAGGTCTGGTGTTCTATGGAGTTGCGGAGCCGATGAGTCATTTCGTTACTCCTCCTTATGCAAGTGAAGAAGCATTGACACCGGCGGCCGCCCGTGTGGCGATGGGCTATTCCTTCTTTCACTGGGGAATTAGCCAATGGGCGATATTCGCGCTTATGGGATTGGCGATCGCCTTCCTGCAATTCACCAAGAAGCGAAATGGATTAGTATCTACCGCATTAGAGCCTGTTACCGGCAAAAACCTGCTCGTCAAGAGTACAATTGACTCATTGGCGGTAATTGCTACGGTCATGGGTGTGGCTACATCGCTCGGACTCGGTGTGATGCAGATGAACGGCGGACTCGGCGCCATATTTGGCCATCAGGGCGGATACGGGACTCAATTGATGATTCTGGCGTTTCTATTCATCGCTTATATGCTGTCTTCTTTGACAGGATTAGAAAAAGGAATCCGCTATCTGAGCAATTTGAATCTTGGGCTTGCGCTTGGCTTGTTGCTATTCGTGTTTTTTACAGGTCCGACGGTATTTATTCTGGAGACCTTTACGGTCGCACTGGGTGATTATTTCACAGATTTCATCCATCACAGCCTGCGTATGCAGCCCTATCTGGGAGGGACTTGGGTCCGGGAATGGACGATCTTCTATTGGGCTTGGGCCATTGCCTGGTCACCATTTGTGGGGGCCTTCATCGCCCGTGTGTCCAAAGGAAGAACCATACGCGAATTCATACTCGGCGTAATGATTGTACCTCCGGCTATAGCCTGTCTCTGGATTGCAACGTTTGGCGGGACAGCGCTCTGGTATGATTTAAATGCCGGCACTTCAATTGCGGCTGCTGTCAAGACAGATTTGACCTCCGCCTTGTTCATAACCTTTGAGAATCTGCCGTTTACCAATGCGCTGTCAGTCATATCAATTCTGTTGATTCTGACTTTTCTGGTCACATCGGCCGATTCAGCGACATTTATTCTGGCAAGCATGACCACCTTCGGAAGTTTGAATCCATCCTTATTCACTAAGATCGTCTGGGGGCTGCTTATCTCGAGCATTTCTGCAGTACTGCTCCGCGCCGGAGGGCTAGAAGCACTACAGACGGCTTCACTGATCTCTGCGTTGCCGTTCACTATTGTGCTGCTGCTGCTGATTGCGTCTCTGCTAATCCTGCTTCGCAAAGAGCCGCTTCCGATTCGGAAGGCGGATCTCAGGCGTTTTCGCCGTCTTGAGGCTGCAAGCCGGGAAGCCGGACATAAAGAGTCTATGAAGATTAAAGAAGATCGTGAATAGTGGGATTTAATACCCCCGTCACGGACAACCGTATCATAAGTAGCGGCAACTCTGTCAAAATGGTACTCAGATTTTTTTCTGCGAGCTGGGTCGTTGGTAGGGTCGAAACAAGCAACCGAATGAGACTATGCGACGATTTTATACAAGATGCGGCCTGGAATGTTGTCATGGCGGGTGCTGCCGGGTAATAGAAATGATTAGAACTAACTGATTTGGCTGAATTAAGGGTGGTAGCCAAGGAAATGGAGGGAAAGATCATGGCGGCACAGACAGTATCAGGCATTAGCCCGGTTCAGGCCATTGCAGCTTACGGTGGTACACAAAGCGATGTCAGTTCCCTGGAGAGGCAGCGAGAACGGCTGATGATGGAACTGGATAAAGTGAATGCGGCGCAGGGAAGTGAGATGCAGAGACCTTATCGCAGGGAGCAGCTGCAGCGGCAAATCCGGCTGCTGGAGTCCCAACTGGTGCAGAAAAGCGGGAGCAGCACCCCGGTCAATTTTGTACCGGCTTCTCCGCTTCAAGATCATATTCCCCTTTGGCGGGCTGAAGGAAAGGGAGGCCTCAAGGGCATCGGTTTAACCGACCCCCGGACGGCGACGGTGAACGAGGAGGGCCATTTCGACGCGTTAATTTAGGGCAGGAGAGAGAAGGTGCGAAAAGCATCCGGTGATGAACCGGCCTTTTCGCACGTTCTTTTTTTGTAGAGAGGCGAAATTTTATCTTCTCTATTGTACTAAACGGTCCAATTCTAGGTGTAGGTACTTCAGATGATGATCAAAATTATTGATATTAAACCCCTGTTAGCGTCTTCGTCGTGACTTAGGGATGGTTCAACTAATAGAGTCTTATTATAGTACACTTAGCAATAAGGTACTCGAGCAGTTGCCCTTGATTTCGTTCTATAGGTGTTGTGGTGAACCGTATCGTTGGCTTGTGCTCCATATCGTTGCGGCTTCAAAGGACGCAGAGGAAGAAGCAATGAGGAAACGAAAGCATCTATTCGTTCATGGGTAGAGGCGAGCGGCTGCTTCGAACTATCAACAAACGAGAATGATCCAGCAGAGCGATACGTTATGACCCATGTCACTACACCCAAGATATTCAAAGAGAAAATGGGCTCCGGCAGCAGCCTAATTTGCAAAATATAAACCACATAGACCCCTTAACTTACGGTCTTATTGACAAAATCAATCTCATTTCTGATCCCTTTATGGGCGTCGTTCCAGAGGCCCTTTATCAGGCGAATGCGCAGGAGGCATGTGTTAGGGTCTTCGTCGTTATTGGCTTCGTAATACCAGTCGGCGAATATGGTGCGCAGCTTTGTCATCATCTCCGCGTTTTTATCGTCACATACCCAGCCCAGGTTCTCACCGATACCATCGGCCGTAAAGTTTTCGACGATGATACAAACGGCGACTTCGGGGTTCTGGGCGATCTGCTGCATCTTGCCTGAGGTCGCGTAAGTGACGGTGTAGAACGCGCCATCCTCATAATAGGCGTCCACAATCCGGGCGGCGGGACGGCTTTTGCCATTGGCCCCCGGTTCCAGCGCGATAGTGGACAGAGTGATCAGGCCGTCCTTATTACCCACTTGTTCTTCCAGCAGCTTCATGGCTTCGTCGTACTTGCTCATTAAATTACCTCCTAAAGTGTCATAAGGCATATATTATTAAGCTTATCATTGTAAAATTTTGGTGCCTGTGAAGAATATTACGATAAAATAATAAATCGCTATCCGCGATGCTCGTATAAGCTGGCTAACGTGGAGACAGGCGAAATCATAAAGATGCGACCGAAGGACAGCCTTAGAGTAATGGGGCTGTCTTTTTTTGTATACCACTTGACCTTAGGTCAGACCTAAGGTGTACTGCTGAGATATATTCCAAGCCTCAACTGTAGGAGTGATCGTTATTAAAAGCGAAATTACAATTAGCCATTAACTGGATACGGCAAGGAGCCTATCATACGCGTGAGCAGATGATCAAGGACGGAAGTAACGTGATGTCGGAGGATAGATGGACCTTTGTCAGTAATGTTGAGCAAGAAGACAGCTGATTCCGATTTTCGGGCACTCATGATCAGTCTCTTCATGCCTAGGCAGATCACGGTGCCGGGTTACATGGATCAAATAGAACAATTTCTCAAATGGGGTTTCAGCTTAAATTATTATCGGGAAATCTGGTTGGAGCAAGACCGGTTTGTTATAACAATAATCAGGCAGCTCCCTATGAAGAGACAGAGCGGGGAGTAGAGGAACGTATCCCGCTTGGCGAATACAGTTCCTTGTTGTTTCTTTAAAGAAGCTTGTCCTTTTTTTCGGCGTCCTCACATACCATACAGAGTCTATTCTTTGATAGGTATATCTATCATGTATAATGTGAATTTATGTCGAATTTAGTTGAAAAAAAGTACCGGGATTATCGCGTAATTGCTATACGGGTGCTTGGCTTCCTGTATAATTTACGAATATGCAGATAGTTGAAGCTGCTGATTCCTGATCGTAGCTAATCCCCCAACGAAAGAGAGTTGTAACCTTGAAATCCATCGCCTGGGTAACTGACAGCACCAGCACCATTGATTCTGAATTCGCCATGAATAACCATGTCTATATTGTTCCTCTCCGCCTAATTGTCAATAATGAATGTTATAAAGAAAATATCGAAATCACCGCCGATGAGTTCTATGATAAAATGCGCGAGAATGACAAGGTCGGCAGCTCCCAGCCGCCAATCGGTGAGTTCGTGGAATTATACGAGCGCCTGAAGGAAGAGTATGACGAAATAATTGCGATACATTGTTCCTCCGAGCTTAGCGGTACCTTCCATACTTCGATGCAGGCCGCGGACATCGCTGGCGTTACTGTAATTGGCATTGATTCCAAGGTAGGTGCTTACCCGATCCGTGAGATGATTATGCGCGGCGTTCACTGGCAGCAGGCAGGCTGCTCTGCGCTGGAGATCAAGCACAGAATCGAAAATATCATTGAAGAGATGTCTTTCTATCTGATCCCTGCCAGTCTGAGCCAGCTGCACCGCAGCGGGCGGCTTTCGGGCTCCCAGCTTCTGCTGGGCCAGCTGATGCGGATTCACCTGCTGCTGAAGTTTGATAAGGGCAAAGTTGTCGTCGTGGACAAAATCCGCACCTTCAAGAAGACGAAGCAAAAGCTGCTGGAGACACTCGGCCAGGATATCCGGCTGATTCAGGATATTTGTATTATGCATGCCAACAATATGGAAGAAGCACTGAGCCTGGAGTCAGCGATCAGGGAAATGTCGCCTTCTGTGCGTACAGAAATTATGACCTTTGTCCCGGTCGTAGGCGTTCATATGGGTGAGGGCACGCTCGCGCTTTCGTGGATTAACAATACAGCTGTTAACCGTCTTAATGTTCAGGATAAAGTACTGGAGCCTGTGCTTCAGCATTGAGCTCCGCCCGCCGAAATTGCTTACACAGAAGAAAACCAGCAGGTCCCGGAGCGGGTCTGCTGGTTTTTTTGTCATGAATAGGTGTCCGGACTTAGTTTCAATGCCCTGCATGAATTCTACAGGGGCTCACTTTGGCCGTTGGTTTTTCGTTTATAATTAATCTCCACAGGAATTTGGAAGCTCCAACACGAGTGGAAGTGGTACCCCTACATTTTTGGATAAAAAGTTCTTTTACTGTATCCCCTTCATATACCCCTGAATTTTCTTGGAGGACAAGTAGAGCAGGATACTCAGGAGGATGGCTGCGCCTCCAATGACACCAAAGTATACCATCTCAGTGTCAGCCGAATAAAATTTAACAATCTGCGCATTAATCGCCTGGGCAGCCGCATTGGATAAGAACCATAAGCTCATGGTCTGGGCGGAGAAGGCGGAGGGTGCCAGTTTGGTCGTAGCCGATAGTCCTACAGGAGAGAGGCACAATTCCCCCAGTACAACGATGAAATAGCTAAGAACGAGCCATAACGGATTAACCAGGGAATCCTCACCGCCAAAGTAAGCCGGCAACAGGATCACAAGGAAGGATAAGCCGGCAAATAACAGACCCAAGGCGAATTTCTTCGGAATCGAAGGCTGCCGTTTTCCAAGCTTTACCCATAGCCAGGCGAAGAGGGGGGCCATTGTGATAACAAACAAAGGATTTAAAGACTGAAACCAGGCTGGACGAATATGCATTCCGGCAAAATCGAGCTGTGTACGTTTATCTGCGTAACTGGCAAGGATGGTAGACCCTTGCTCTTGAATAGCCCAGAACATAATCGCTGCAATAAACAGCGGAATATAAGCAACGAGTCTTGAACGTTCAACGCTTGTTGTGAGCGGACTACGGAACATGACAATAAAATAGAGGGTGGGAATCAGAATTCCCAGAATACCTACGATCGTTATAAAGGATTTAAACGTTAACAGACCTAAAGGAATCGTAACAGCCACGATAACAGCGAGAACTACTGCACTGATACCGAAGATAAGGAACACTTTCTTCCGTTCCGCTTGTGATAACGGACTTGCGACTAAAGTGCCTGCAAGGCCGAGGTTTTTTTTCTTGGTAAAGATGAAGATGATTAAGCCCAGAAACATACCGACGGCTGCAATGCCGAAGCCCAGGTGGAAATTGTAATCTCCGACGTATCCTACAATTAGCGGAGCGATAAAGGCCCCCAGGTTGATGCCCATGTAGTATATACTGAAGCCTGCATCCCGGCGCCCATCATGTTCGCTGTAAAGTTCACCTACAATACTGGATACATTAGGCTTGAGCAAGCCGGTACCCAGCACAATCAGAACCATGGAAACAAAAAATAAGGAAATACTTCCCGGGATGGCCAGGGTGATATGCCCCAGCATGATTAATATGCCGCCGTAGAATACAGCCTTTGACGCTCCGAATATCCGGTCTGCTAACCAGCCGCCGATAATCCCCGACATATAGACCAGCGAACCATAAATAGACATAATGGCGAGAGCGGTGCTCTCATCCATGCCGAGTCCACCTTGGCTCAGCTCGTAATACATATAATAAACCAGGATAGCTCTCATTCCATAGTAGGAAAACCGCTCCCAAAATTCTGTGAAGAACAGAGTAAATAACCCTTTGGGATGTCCAAAAAATCCCCGTTGCGGAACACTCTCCACAACTCTTTGTTTGTTTAAATCAGCCATGCTGCTACTTCCTCCCTTGATGGTTAAAAAAATTCCTGTTTAAAGTATTACCCCTTAGTCAGAATACCCATAATGAGGCACTTTCAACTTCCCATTCCCCATATTAGTCTCTGCAGCCGGAGCAAAAAACTTAGTATACAACATTGGTGAAAGATTGGATATGACATCGCTCCAAGAATGAAATTTTCGGGTATACCGATGATTTAAAGGGTGCCGGATCGTCTATACTTATGAATCACAATTGAATCCAAACTCGAGGAGGAACAATCTTATGACGTTAAAACTTACCCCTTACATTACTTTGGAGGGACGGGTAAAAGAAGCCATTCAGTTTTATGAGCAAGCCATAGATGCAGAAGTCCTCTCCATGATGACTTATGGTGAAATGCCGGACTTGCCTACTACGTTTACTGATGAGCTGAGCAGTCTTGTAGCGCACGCTAAATTAAAGGTTGGTGTGACGGAGCTGATGTTATCGGATACCCCAGGCGGTTCGCCTATTGAAAGCGGGAAACGGGTAACCATTTGCATTACCACGAACGAGGTAGAACAATCCAAACGGATTTATGAGGCTTTGCGGCAAGAAGGGCAAGTCAATATGCCGTTTAGAGAAGAACCTTTCAGCCCTGGATTTGGTGATGTAACGGATAAATTCGGCGTGACCTTTCAAATTTATACGGAGCTTGAACATTAATTGCAGACAAAGAGTTGCCCAGACCGTTTGGGCGGCTCTTTTTTATTGCTGGAAGAAATTTGAACCCATTTGAAGAGATGGTATATTTGATGGGTACACGCTATATGATGTCTCAGTTTCAAGTGGTGATTAGGAGGGGGACATGATGTTAGAAAAAATCGGTATGGAGCTTTTGACGGATTCAGAACGGGATCCTGAAAAAGCTGTAGTTATATTAATGTGCGGAATAGCGGGCTCGGGGAAAACAACCTTTTCTCAAAAAATCGAGGAGGAGTATGGCTATAAGCGTCTTTCGATTGATGAGGAGGTATGGTCAGCCAACGGACGGTATGGAATAGATTATCCCGTTGAAAAGTATAGGGATTACTTAAATGAAGCACACCAAAGATTACATAATAAAATCGTGCAGTTTATTCTAGATAAAAAGCACGTTGTGGTTGACTCAAGTTTCTGGAGCAGATCGGAAAGAAATGAATATAAGCAGATTATTGAAAATGCGGGTGGGGAATGGAAACTCATATATTTGAAGGTGCATCCTGATGAATTGCGGAAGCGCCTTAAGATTCGCAGCCAGCGTTTTGATGCAAATGCTGCCTTTACGATTACAGAGGAGTTGTTAACAACCTTTCTTAACGGGTTTGAAGAGCCAAGTGGTGAAGGAGAAATTGTTATAGAAAATTAGTAGGCTGGATTTTGTGGAAACTCGAAGCTCACAATTTTTAAGCTTCACTAAAGGTTCGGGCCTCATACTGAGTAAAAAGCAGATATGGGGAGTTGAAATGAAGATGAAAAAAATCAACTATGTCAAATTTGCGCTTGATATTATCATGAGCGTATTGTTTGTCTTATTTTTCAACAAAAATGTGTTAGGCGGGTTAGCATTTCATGAAATAGCAGGCCTCTTTTTTGCCGGTGCCTACATCACTCATATTCTTCTGAATTTGGGCTGGGTGAAGCGGGTTACTCTAAAGATGTTTAACCGCAGTTTATCCTGGAGGGTACGCGGCAGTTATGCGCTGAATTTCCTGCTGCTTGTTTCCATGACGTTCATCATTGTCAGCGGGATCCTAATTTCCCATGTGGTCTTTCCAAATATAAATGTAGGTAATGAGAATTGGTTTAAAATGACCCATATCTCGGTATCTTTCCTGGTGCTGGCATTGATCGGGATTCATGTCGGGCTTCATTGGCAGTGGGTCGTGAACATGTGTAAGAAAATAACGAGCATAAAGAAGGGCCGGGCCTGGATGCGCTATGTTGCTCAAGGCTTGACTGTGATCATACTGCTGTTTGGTTTATACCAAATCAATCAGACATCCTACGTCACTCATCTAAAAAGCTCAGTTTCGGCTTTCGGCGCGAGCACGCAGCAAACGGGATTCGGGGGCAAGGAGGCTTTCGGAGGCGGAGAGCGGGGCGGAATGAGAGAAGGAAGGCCGTCCGGCGGTGAAGGTCAATCTGGATTCAACCGGGGGGAAAAGGGAGGAAACGTGAACGCCGCCAACGTCATTTTGACGTATACCGGTATTATGGCCGTGTTCGTCATTGCAGCCTATTATCTGAAGAAATGGAGCTTATACCGTAAGAAGAAGCTTTCATAAAAGCTATCAATACATGAGGAGATACCCCAAAGGTATCTCTTTTATTATGAAATAACCGAAATATTTATGATGAACAATGCGTTAAGTCAACACCGGAGCTATTTCACCTACTACCATTAATATCATTAAATAACTAATTTTGTTTGTGAAATTCCGAACAATATTCCTTTATCTTTCGTAATATAAGATGAAAGGGCAGGCGGGGAGGGAAGAATGATTAGCGATAGACAGCTTATAGAAGGTTATAAATCCGGGAAGCTAGAAGATTTTGAACTTTTGATAACCAGATATAAAGATGATTTATATCGGTTTTGCTGTCATCTGTCCTTGGATAGGCAAGAGGCAGAAGACTTATTCCAGGAGGTATGGGTGCGTATATTCCGTAAGCTGGAAATGTATGATCCGGAGCGGCCTTTTAAAGCTTGGCTGTTTCAGGTGACCATTAATTTACATAGGGATCGATACCGGAAATTAAAAAGGCTGCGCGAACGTCTGACGTTTGCTTGGAGCTCTGAACATAGCGAATTTACGGAAATTAGTGATTCCGCACCTTTAACTGAGGAATATCTACTGAGAAAAGAGCAGGATCTGTACTTGGAACAATGTCTGCGCAATTTGCCTAAACGTTATTTGGCCCCTTTGATTCTGTATTACTATGAAGAATTCAGCTATGAGAGCATTGGAGAGATCCTTGGTGTTCCACTGGGAACCGTAAAGTCTAGGCTAAATCAAGGAAAAAAGCTACTTAAGGCGACAATGGAGGAGCTGGGATAATGAATGAACCAACGGAAAGAGAGAAGCAATTACAGGAATATTTCAGCACTCCAGTAGCGGCTCCACCTTATTTAGTCCCCCATACACTTCGAAAAATTAGAGAAGGCCATCATATCGGCGTTCTGATCAGCGCAGTGGCACTGAATTTGATTATAGTTCTGGTACTTGCGGTTTTTTTATTCGCCGGTCCGCTACTCTTGTACTGGAAGGTTGTCATATTCATGGTGTTTTCCCTGTTTCAGGCCATTGCAGTAGCAATATTGCTTTATAGCGTCTTCGGAAGCACTTTGGAGCCTTCAGCGTACTAGAATAAGCGGACTTTGCAACTTCAGAAAGGAGAACTATGATTAACCGAATAAGACTTGAAAAGTTTATTTTCTGGGCGTTTACGGCAATTGTTGTATTGGGATTTGGTGCTCTTTCCTTCGCAATGGCCCCTTATATGGATGATGCATTCGAGGACGATTTTGTGTGGGTCTTTGTGATAGTGGGATTGGCAGTACTTTTTATTGCTTTAAATGCACTAATTGCTGTGTTCATCTACAAAGACGCTTCAAAGAGAAATATGAATGCCTGGCTGTGGATGTTAGCCGTCATTTATATTCCGAATTTCATCGGACTTCTGTTCTATTGGTTCGCCCGCCGGCAGCATCACTCTCTCTCGGAAACTGAACCGAGGAATAAAGCGATACAATGTCCTCACTGCGGCAAGTTAATCCAATCTTAAGGGGTGTCAACAGAGATGAAGAGGAAATGGGTGTTTTCGGGGATTTTGGTCCTTGTGATTGTAACGGTGCTGACCGCTTGCGATAAGAAGCTAATGTTTGTGGGTTACAGCACTAAAAATAAGGTTGCTGCTTCCTATAAGCTGTTTACTGGTACGGATGAGAAGAAGGTTAGCCTGAAGAAGGGCGATACGCTTGCTGTTGACTATCAGTCCGAGGTGAAAAAAGGGGAACTGACAATAAATTTTTACGATCCCGACAATCAGCTGGTCCAGAGCATAAGTACTAACGAATCAGGAAATGAGAAAATTGAAGTAAACAAGGACGGGAAGTACAGGTTTAAAATTAATGGTAAGCATACCAAGGGCAGTTACAAAATAACGTACAAAATTGAATAGTTCTGCGTAGAAAAACCGGGCGGGCTGCTTTCTCTTGCCACAAGTTTACCCAAGAAAGCAGCCTAGGAGCTTATCATTAGTACCAATGAAATTCCTTGCTTTACGGCCTACAGGGTCGTCTTCACTTTGATTAATAACTTCATGAAGGTCTCACTTTCTTCCTCGGTAAGGCCCCGGGTAATGCTGTTCTCTACTTCCATGAATATTTCGTCGAATTCTTCGACGAGGTCGGCCCCTTTTTGCAACAGGTATATTCTTTTTTGCCGTTCGTTCTCTTTGGGGATCTCCCGTTTAATGTACCCCTTTTTCTCTAAACCTTGCAGCATACTGGTAAT
The DNA here is from genome assembly GCA_927443375.1 of uncultured Paenibacillus sp. GTDB lineage: Bacteria > Bacillota > Bacilli > Paenibacillales > Paenibacillaceae > Paenibacillus_AQ. The sequence continues at coordinate 13,853 of CAKMKL010000164.1, forward strand.
ACTAGCCCCTGTACGGTTAAAGTGATCGGCCAGGTCCTTCTGGATCACGCCTTTGTCCTGATTTTCAAAAATGTAGCCCATCATCTGCCCTTGCTGAGTGTTAAGTCCCAGCTCTGATAATCTGGTATTGGCCATACCTCTGATCTTCATCCCGATGTCCCGGATGGTATCGGAGTAAGGGGTATGCAAAGCTTGCTTCGTCATCCTGTGCCTGACTCCTTTGCGATAGGTTAAAACCTAATGATAAGATCATCTTAATTTTCGGAAGCCAAAATGTCAAAGGCAAACTGTTAGAATACAATTAATATTTATATTGACAGTTAGAATTCTAATTGTTATATTTCAATCATAAATTACATTTGATTATAGGAGGCAAAAACAATGATTACTGCAATCACCAATGTGCGTGTATTTGACGGAGAGAAAGTGATCAGACCCACTACGGTTCTGATTGAAGGCGAACGGATCCTATCGGTAGGCGGGGAAATACCGGAGCATGCGGATATTATCGACGCAGAAGGAGGGACTTTGCTGCCCGGACTGATGGATGCTCACGTTCACACTTCCGTAGATAGCCTGCGGGATGCACTGAAATTCGGAGTGACAACTGAACTGGAAATGATGGGCGGGTTCACCCAAATCGGCCGCGAAGCGCAATTGAAAGGGATCGGGGATATTGCCGATGTACGGTCTGCCGGAATGGCGGTCACACCTCCAGGCGGGCATCCCGATGAACTCATGCCGGGGGATGGCGAAATCCCGGATTTTGTACTGAAGGAACTGGAGATGATGAGCGAGGAGGACCGTAGCGCCATGCTGGCCGCCCATGCGCATGCTCATGATCATGGAGAGGCACCCACGGTAACCAACCGGGAAGAAGCATTGGCATTCGTTAACGAACAAGTAAGAGAAGGAGCCGACTATATCAAGATTATGATTGAAGAAGGGACAGTATTAGCGGCTCCCGGGCTGCCTGTCCTAAGTCAGGATATTCTGAGGGCCGCTGTAGAGGAAGCGCACCGGCATCACAAGATTGCGATTGCCCATGTATTAACTGCCGAATCTGCCCGGCAAGCCATAGAAGTCGGGGTTGAGGGACTCGCTCACTTATTCATTGACCGGCCGGAGAACACCCCGGATCTGGTAAGAATGATTGCAGAGGCAGGCGCTTTTGTTACACCATGCCTCGTCTTGAACTCCTCAATTATCGGTAACCCTGCATCGGAATTGGCGGGGGATCCGCGTGTGAGCTCCAGGCTTAGTCCGGAATGGATCGACACGCTGAATGCCAGCTTCAATACTTACCCTCAAGGCAGCATGGAAGATAACTACCGGAATGTAATGGACCTTCACCGGGCAGGCGTAGATATCCTGGTGGGTACGGATGTCTCTGTACCGGTTCCGTCGCTGGGCGGACTCGCCCATGGAGCCAGTGTGCACCACGAGATGCAGCTATTAGTAGAAGCAGGATTCACCCCTGTAGAAGCTCTTCAGTCCGCTACCTCGAAAATCACCCGCCGTTTCGGCCTGACTGACCGCGGAACTATCGTAGAGGGGGCGCGGGCGGATTTATTATTGGTTGACGGGGACCCGACAGTGAATATCTCGGATACGTTATCGATTCGCGGAGTATGGCAGCGCGGAATCCGGAGCAATTAAATATTTGTCTGGCCGCACTGGATCTATTTACCACGGATTAGTGGAGACTTTTATCACTGCCTCAATATTCACATCACAAGTAATATGTTAGAATATCAGAAAGACAGTAAGACCTAACTTCATAATTCGCAAGCTATGATTGCTATGGATCACACTATAGCAGGAGCAGCTTCTGGAGAGACTGCGGGAAACCGCGGCGCCGAAGGGTTCACAATCTCAGGCAAAAGGACAGAAGAGTAAGGAATATGTATTTGCTATGCTGACAGCTGTCGGCAGGGCAAGTATTATTTCATATTCTTATGAACCGGGAGATTGGATGACATCCAATCTCTTTTTTTTATTGGCATCATTGCAGTGTAATTCATTAAGGGGGAACGGGTTATGGCACAATCGGAATTAAAGAGAGAGCTGGCCAATCGGCATGTTCAACTGATTGCGATCGGCGGCACAATTGGTACGGGATTATTCTTAGGCTCAGGCAAAGCGATTCAGCAGGCAGGTCCATCCATTATGATTACGTACTTAATCGTAGGGATTGCCGTATTTTTTGTGATGAGGGCACTCGGTGAACTCCTGCTGTCCAAAGCGGGATATCAATCGTTTACGGATATTGCCGGGGACTATCTCGGACCCCGGGCCGCATTCATCACCGGATGGACTTATTGGTTCTGTTGGATTATGACGGCTATGGCGGATGTCATCGCTGTTGGCGTATATGTGCAGTACTGGTTCGATATCCCGCAATGGGTACCGGCTATCGCCTGCCTGGTCATTTTATTAGGGCTTAACTTATTAACCGTCAAAAACTTCGGCGAACTCGAGTTTTGGTTTGCTCTAATCAAGGTCATCACGATCCTCGCCTTAATTGGCATTGGGGTTATTTTACTGGTCATGGGATTTAAGACGGATGCAGGCTCGGTAACGGTACGAAACCTCTGGGAACACGGGGGCGTATTCCCGAACGGCGTTAAAGGGTTCTTATTTTCCTTCCAAATGGTAGTCTTCGCTTATGTCGGTGTAGAGCTGGTAGGGGTATCGGCAGCGGAAACCTCCAATCCCGAGAAAAACATCCCGTCGGCGATCAACAAAATTCCTCTGCGGATTCTGTTTTTCTATGTGGGCGCGCTTTTTGTCCTGCTGTGTATCAACCCGTGGACGGAGCTCAATGCGTCGGAAAGTCCTTTTGTGAAAACCTTTAGCTTAGTAGGAATTCCAATCGCTGCCGGGGTCATTAATTTCGTTGTATTAACCTCAGCCGCCTCTGCCTGCAACAGCGGGATGTTCTCTACAAGCCGGATTCTCTATAACTTGGGCAAGAACCGGCAGGCATCCGCTCATTTTTCCAAATTGAATAAGAATCATGTACCTGGAAACTCGCTGTTCATTTCAACGCTTGTTATTTCGGCAGGCGCTCTATTGAGCAAACTTATCCCGGAGCAGGCTTTTGGAATTGTGACAACGATTAGTGCCATTTGTTTCATATGGGTCTGGGGCGTCGTGCTTGTGTGCCATATCAAATATAAGAAGACCCGGCCGGAATTGCAGGCTGCATCCAAGTTCAAAGCTCCCTTAACGCCGGCAATAAATTATGTGGTCCTGGCTTTGTTTGCTGCCATACTCATTATTATGCTGATCGCTGAAGAAACACGTCCGGCGCTATTGTTTACTCCGCTATGGTTTGTTCTCTTATATATTCTGTATCCCAGACCGAGCAAAAGGGTGAAAGAAGGCAGTACAGTGGCGGAAATCCAGTAGATATAGATATAAAAGACACCCGCAACAGATGGCGGGTGTCTTTTTGGTATATGCGTAGGGGTAAACATTAAGGCGCAGGGTGATAATCCGCATGATAACGCCCTTTGGGCACCACCATAGGGGAGCCGGCAATCGGGTCTTTGATGACGATCGAGTCCAGCCCGAATATATTTTTCACCAATGTATCCGTGATTACCTGCGAGGGTTCGCCCTCAGCGACCAGCATCCCGTTATGAAGCGCAAAAATATGGTCAGCATAACGTGCGGATAAATTAATATCATGCAGCACCATGACAATCGTAGTTCCGTGCTTACGGTTAAGGTCTGTGAGCAGGTCAAGGATCTCCACTTGATAAGTGATATCCAGAAACGTTGTCGGCTCATCGAGAAATAGAATATCCGTTTGCTGCGCCAGAGCCATCGCAATCCAGACACGTTGTCTTTGACCGCCTGAGAGCTCGTCAATATTATGATTGGCAAACTCCGTGATATCCATAAGGGTCATCGCTTCGGCAACGGCTTCATAATCCTTTTTGCTCCATCCGCTGAGCAGGGACTGATGCGGGTATCTGCCCCGTCCCACCAGATCGGCCACGGAAATACCTTCCGGGACAATGGGGGATTGCGGCAGCAGGCCAATGACCCGGGCCAATTGCTTAGGCGGAATTTTGCCGATGGGTTTGCCGTCCAGCGTGATCTTGCCGGAGGTAGGCTTGATCAGCCTGGCCATCGTTTTGAGAAGTGTAGACTTTCCGCAGCCGTTAGAACCGATGATCACACTGATTTTGTTGCTGGGGATCACCAGGCTTACGTCATGGATTACCGTTTTATGATCATAGCCAGCCACGATTTGCTCAGCCTGAAAAGTATGTGCTGCACTCATTATAATTCTCCCTTTCGATTCATCCGGATTAGCAGGAAGATCAGATACGGAGCCCCAAGCAATCCGGTAATGACACCCACAGGGAATCTGTATTCAAACGCAAACTGTCCGATCAGATCTGCCGCCAAAACCAAATTCACGCCCACCAGACCCGCCGGAATTACGTTTGAGAAGCCGACTCCGACTAATCTTTTGGCGATGGGTCCTGCAAGGAAAGAGACAAAGGCTATCGGACCTGTGATGGCAGTTGCTATTGCAATCATGATGACAGAGCTCACGATAAGCGCAATTCGGGTCTTGTCCGCATTCACACCGAGCGAAGTAGCCGCCTGTTCGCCAAGCTCGAGTATACTCAGTTGTTTTCCCAGCACGATCACGACAGGAGCACAGATCAGAACGGTGATGACGAGCGGCGGAAGCTCCTTCATTTGAGAGCCGTTGAGGCTGCCGGAGAGCCACCGGAGTGCTGTGGGAACATCCTGTTGTGCGCTAAGCAGCAGCAGATAAGAGATCACAGCGTCAAGCATAGCCTGTATGCCTATTCCGATAAGGATTAACCGCCCGATCGAAAATACTTTTCCTCTGGATAAAAAATAGATCAGCATCACTGTAGCCAGGCCGGCAATGACCGAGGCAACAGAAACGACAGCTCCTTTGGAGTGAAGAATAACGATGCAAAATACAGCTGCCGCGCTAGAGCCGGAGGTAATCCCGATGACATTCGGGTTGGCCAGGGGGTTGCGCAGCATGGTCTGGAAGGTATACCCGGCAACACCGAAAGCAAATCCGGCCCAAAGACCGGCCAGCATCCTTGGCAGACGTATGGTGTTAACCGCAAAGGATACACCCTTAAGCTGCTCACCCGAAAGCGCCCGGAGTACTTCTTGGACCGGATAAATGGTGTTTCCCAGTAATAGCATAGCCGCGCAGAGCGCACAGGTAAGAACTGCGAGGATACCAGTAACAAGGAGCCAGCGGCGGCGTCTGTGGCGTCTGCCCGCCATAATAAATTCCATAGGTTGATTGGTCATAGGGATCGCACTTTCGACTTCATTGCTAATAGGATTAGTATCGGAGCACCGATAAACGCTGTAACTACACCGACTTCAAGCTCTCCCGGCCTGCCGATCAGCCTGCCGCCAACATCGGACAGAGTCAGTATGACGGCTCCGGAAAGTGCAGACATCGGGATCACAAACCGCAGATCGGATCCAAGAATAAGACGTATGACGTGAGTGGCTAACAGTCCGATAAAACCAATCGGTCCTGCCAATGCAGTAACAGCGCCGCATAAGAGAACACCCGCAAGAGCCGCAATAAATCTCAGCACTCCTGTCCGGACGCCCAGTCCGGTCGCAACATCGTCTCCCAGTGCCAGCGCATTCAGTGCGGGGGCACAAATAAAGCCTATCAATAAGCCAACGGCCAGAAACGGCAGGAACGTAGTAATGCTGCTCCAGGTTCCCGCGCCGACGCTGCCTACCTGCCAGAATCTGAACTGATCCATGACATAGGAGCGGGGGATCAGGATGGCGGTGACCAGAGAGGAAAGGGCCGCACTGGTGGCGGCACCCGCCAGAACGAGCTTAATGGGGGTGGCTCCGCCACGCCCCATTGAGCCGATTCCAAATACGAATACTGCAGTAACCGCCGCTCCGGCCAGAGCCAGCCAGATATACTGGCCGGCAGTAGTTATATTCAGGAAGGCAATCCCGCACACAACGAACAGGGAGGCGCCGGTGTTGACTCCGAGTATACTGGGGTCTGCGATAGGGTTACGTGTGACCGATTGCATGAGTGCACCGGAAACCCCCAGCGCCGCACCGCACAATAAACTGAATACCGTCCGCGATATCCGCTTGCGGATCACGTTAGCCCCGAAGGATTGAACATCCGGATGAAATAATCCGTCCAGCAGCTCGTTAAACCGGATCACCCGGGCGCCTAGGACCAGAGAGGCCACCACGCATATACCCAGCAAGACGAGGCATATCAGCAGTAATGTCTTGAAATTCCGCGGAAGATGCGTGGCGGGCTGCTTCATTTCTGAACTTGGAGCGCTATTCATTTAACTTGTCGATAGCTCCGCCGATCAATGCCAGATATTCATCAATGGTATACGCGATGGACAGCGGGTTCGGCGTTCCGGCAGCTACCAGAGGGGTATCACTGTCAATGAAGGCAACAGAACCCCGCTCCACTGCCGGGATTTTGCCAAGCAGAGAATCGGCTTGGATAGCTTTCAACAATTCGTCATTGCCATATCCGACGATAAGATCGGCATCGTACAGGGACTCAACGTTCTCAGCGCTCAAATTCAAAGAATAGCTGGTAGGATCGGTAATTTGCTTCGTAATGCTTTCAGGGTACTCCATTCCCAGCTCGTACAAGAAGGAGACACGGGAGTCTACAGGAGTGTAAATATGTAACTGGGACAGGTCATCAGCCGAGAAATTTACCCAAGCTACCCTTTTGCCCTTAATCTGCGGGTATTGGCTCAGCATTTCATTAATCATGTCCTCGGTGTCTTTGATGAGCTGCTCCCCTTCGGCCTTCATACCCATTCCTTCGGAGTTAAGCAAGACTTGCTCACGCCATGTAGTTGTCCAAGGAGCGGTCGGATAGGCTACAACCGGGGCAATTTGGCTCAGAGTATCGTAGTCTTCCTGAGTGATACCGGAGTAAGAGGCAAGAATGACATCCGGGTTGGCATCGGAGATCGCTTCGAAATCCAGACCGTCGGTATCCTGGAATACATTAGGTTCAGTAGCGCCAAGCTCCTTCAGCTTCTCCGCTGTCCAAGGCAATAGTCCGCTGCCATCCTGAACGCCGAAGTTCGCCGCCGAGAAGCCGACAGGGACAACGCCAAGGGCGAGTGCGACATCGTGATTGGCCCACTGAATAGTAACGACCCGTTCCGGCTTGCTCTCAATGACAGTCTCGCCAAGCGCGTGCTTGATGGTGATCGGATATGCTGTAGCTGTCTCCGGGGATGCCGGTGCCTCCGTACTGGCTGCCGCGTTCGTTGCCGCAGCACTTGCTGACGGTGCAGCTGTTGAATTATTCGACGGCTGATTGGAGCAGCCGACTAGTGCAATGGTAAGCGCAAACGGAATAAATAAAGCTTTGAATGAGAACCTTCGTGTTGTATTCATGTGTGACCCCGTCCTTTTATGAAAGTATTTTGGTGAAATGTTCAGAGAAAATATGGTTTTAGGCTATTCTCCGATAATGATTATCATTGTCACCAAATATATATTCATTTAAGTGGGCTTGTCAACAAAAAAAAGCCGGCAAATAGGTTTGCCGGCTATTCATTCGCCTCTTGCAGTACTTCTATCCCTCCCGCTGCCATGAACTCCTTAACGAACGTCCCGAATTCCTCTATCGGCCGTTCTCCCGTGATAAAAGCGATATAGGCCTGGTTTCTAAGCTTAATAAGCTCAGGTCCGTTCCTGACCAATGCGGGAGTGGCAACCTCCAGGGCGTTGTAGATTCCGTCCTGATCCAGCCCCAGGGATGAAGCCCACTGCTCTCTCCGGTCCGCAGGCATGACTGGTATTGTCATGCCTATATTCGTGCCGATCGTATTCTGATAACTGAAGGCCTGGTCATAGGGAGGCAGCAGGACGATCTCCTTCTTGGCGTTTCCTGCCCATGCCCAATGCGTCCCCTGAACCCCGTATTTCATCGCGGCATCTGTATCCGGTTCGGGATTCGCGCTGACGTAGTCCAGAATCTGCAGGATGGCCGCAAGCTTGCCCGGCTCGCTAACGGCATTCGCGCCGATCGCCGTGAAGCTCATCAGCATGTCATAGGCTTTGGAGCCGCGTTTGCCCTCCGGTCCGCTAAAGGGCCGGCCGAAGACAATCCGGGCCTGCGGATTCTTGGCAGTTAACTCCTTCACGTTAAAGGTGGCCTTCACCGGGACCTCATGGGCCTTCTTCTGGTCATCATAGCTCCAGGTCATGTAATCACCATCCTGAATCCAGTGATAATAATTGCCCATAGAGGTCATGCCGATCCTGCCATTGATAAAGGCATGGGACAGATGCTTGTAGCCGCCATTGTTCTCTCCGGTGATGAACTCCGGATCGATCACCCCGTCCCGGTACCATTTGCGGAGATAGTGCAGAGCTTCCTTCATTTCCGGCTCCAACGCGCCGACGACCAGCTGCTGCCCCTTCTTGCTGAAGTAGAGCTGATCGGTAAAGACCATCTGTCCGAATGCGCCGAAGACGACATTCATCCCTTCCAGAGACAAGCCGTAGGTATCCTTGATGCCGTTGCCGTCGGGGTCTTCGTTCGCGAAGGCGTAGATGGTCTTCTCGAAATCAGACAGCGTCTGTGGCACCGGCAGGCCCAGCTTGTCCAGCCAATCCTGCCTGTAAACCACAGGAACCCGGTAGATATTAGTAGGATTGACGACAGGGATGCCGTAATACTTACCGTCGATCACGCCATAATCTTGGTAAGCGGGGGCATATTCCCGGATAGCTCTCATGATATTAGGCGCATAAGTGTTGAGCATGTCCTTGGGGATTTCGGCGATCAGACCCTGCTGCTGATAGTTCAGCAGATCCTGAGTCTGTCTAACCCGGAACAAATCCGGGACGGAGCCCTGGACCAGCTTCATACTAAGCAGCGTCTCGTATTTATTGTTCGCCAGATTCCAGATGTCCAGATCGACCTTGAATTTCTCTTCCACGTACCTCACCATCTCCGCATCTTCGGGCACCGGCAGGTTCTGATGCATTGTCCAGGAGATCGTGTATCTTGGGACGGAGGAAGCTGGAGCGTCCAGAGGCTCCCGGGTAGCCGACTGCCAGTCCTGCAGCCGGGAACAGCCGCTGATGAAACCGAGGACAAGCAGAGCCAAAGGCAGGGCCGTTAAGGCGGCATAACGCCGGAATGTGTTTTTATCCATGAGATACCTTCCTTATCAAAAACTAGTCTCTGCTTGCAGCGGCTGCACCTCATTAACGGTACGCAGGTAATTCCCCGGCGTACAGCCATACATCTCCTTAAACCGCTTGATGAAATAAGCCGTAGTCCCATAGCCGACCGTAACCGCAATTTGTTCGATGGACATATCGTTATTTGCAAGAAGCCGTGTGGCTTGTTCCATACGCTTGCCGGTGATGTAGTCTGTATAGGTGACTCCGAGCTCTTCCTTAAAAAGCTTACTCAAATACTTCGGGCTGATGAATACCTTGGACGATACAGCATCCAGGGACAAATCTTCCGACAAATGGCTCTCAATATATTGCTTGGCCGTTTCAATCGTAGACAGTGCCCTGTCGCTGTTCCGCTTCTCGGTCTCGGCGATGAAGGCCGTAATCGAATGGAGGAGCCACTCCCGGAAATGAAGGATATTAGGGAGGGCAATATACTCGTTATACAGATCCATGTGTCCGTGAACAGGATGCTTATAACGGATGCTTTTCAAATAATCAGAGTAAACAAAGACGGTATTCGCCAGAATGAAGTGGCAATAATCGGCAGGGAAGCGGTCTTCCCGCATGGGAGTGATCAGCTGCTCAAGAGCTGCAGCGATCTCGTCAAGCTTGCGGGACTGCAGCTTATCTTTGAACTTCAGCAGAGCCGGCTGCGGAATTTCATCAAGACTGCTCTCCCGCCCGAGAAGGCTCCGGTCCTTCAAGATAACGGTCTCCGGCAGAAAATAGGCATATTTCATCAGCGTTTGCGCCTCGGTATAGCTGATATGGAGATCAGCCATGGCGCTCACCCAGCACCCCTGCGAGAGCTGCACCTCCATCTGGAACTGCTGTCTGCCCTCCGATACCATCAGCTGCGAGATCTGCTCCACAAGTGCCCCTGATGCCTCACGTGTACATACAATTCCAATAATCCGTTTGTCGGGAAGCTCTTCGGCAATGATGCGGGTTCCCGGAAAGCGGATTTCCTCCAGCTGACTGGTTATCCGGGCCATTGCCGCCTGAATATGAGTGGAGCTCAGGTGTGTGTAGGCCTCCCGTGTATTCAGGAGCAGACAGCAGAAATGAGTATGCTCCAGGGTGATCCCCAGGAACTCCGGATCTATCGCCATAGGTTCACTGGCAGTGCTGTTCTGCAGAAGGTTCAGGATCAGATTCTGTTTGATATGCGGGGTGCTGGCCTGCAGGGTATCTTCCAGACTGCTGACTTTATCGTTCAAACGGATGAAGGCGGAATCGATGACTTTGAACTCGTTCATGGCCTGCCCAGGTGCAGGGCCGGTGAAGTCCCTGATGGTGCCGAGCAGCCGTTTGATCGGGCTATAGTTTACTTTGGCCAGGATTCCTGACAGGCCGATGCCCAGCAAAAGGGCGAACAGACAAATCCCCAGGATGAGCTGCTGGACAACACTCCATCTCTCATAGAGCAGGCTGGCCGGAGCGGCGCTGAATATTTTCCAGCCGGCCGATGGCAGAGTCTGATATGAAATCACGTAAGAGGTGTCGTTAATGTTCTCGCTAAAGCTCCCGGCTTCGTCCGGAGAGGTCCATGCCTTCGCAATGCTTGGAGCGTAGCCGGCCCCCTGAGCCATCGGATCCTGACCGGAACCAGCCATCATCCTTCCGGACGGTCCGGAAATAAAGGTGCTCTGATATTGCGGGGGCATCATATTCTGCATTATGGCGCGTATTGCGCTCTCCTTCACGTCTATCGCAATGATTAATTCACTGTCTGTGCCGGAGGACTGAAAGGGATAACTGTGCGCATAGGTGATCAGAGGGCTGCCGCTGCCGCCGGGAACGCTGGAGCTGATATCATCGGGCACCCAACGGGCCTCAGTCCATAGACTGTTGAGGGGGCTCTTGTCCATTCTGTTAATCCAGTCCATCCAAAACGCTGCACCGGTCCCCTGATCAGCGTTGTATTTCAGCCCATAGAGCGAGGAGAGCATCACCTGCTTCCCCGGGGAATACAGGTGCACCGCCTGTATGATGTCCGAGTTGCTGGCCACCTCTGCCTGCAGCATATCCTGAAGGCTGCTTACTTTGCTGAGATTCGATTGAAAAGAAGCACCGGCGAGCAGGCGCAGCGTTGCCGTCTGCTTCAGGGAGACCTCCAGATAGATCTGCTGGACTCTTTGCAGCACGGAAGCTTCAATGGTTCCGGCGGCAGCGGCAGCCCTCTGATCACCTATGCGCACAGTTATCCCTTTCAGTCCTCCGGCACAGACAGTGAATTAATCATTGCGATAGACGTGAAGGAGAGCGCAATACGCGCCATAATGCAGAATATGATGC
>CAKMKL010000165.1 GCA_927443375.1 uncultured Paenibacillus sp.
TACCGCCTGCGGCTCCGTTCCCCGCAGGGCGTGCATATCCATCACTGTACCGGGCTTAAAGCGATGGCTGCCGCCAGAATACCAATTGTAAGCTTCCATTTGCTCATTGTACCAATCTCCCCTCATCATAGTTCTCTTATAATATTGGACGAGGCGGATTGGAAAAAGTTTCTATATCAATTAAAGTGCAGGTTCAATCGCAACTACGGTGAATGTTCAGACTTACTCCTTTCCCTTCCTCAATTTATTAAATTAACTATACTCAAATAAGAACTTTGCTGTGACATGCGCTTCTAATGAGCTTCAGGGTCTCTACAGACTATTAATTCTGGTAAACTAGTTATCAACATCATTCAAAGTATTCCAGATGTTGTAAGGAGGGCTTCTATTATGTTCGAAACTATTAATTTTCCTGCACTAGTGCCTAATCCCGGTACAGTGATGGATATGCACGCCCTGCGGGGAACGGAGCCGCAGGCGGTATCCTTGCTGGCCTTAAATCAGGAAGGAGAACTCTGGCGGCTTGAACTGCATGCGGGGATTGCAGTCAAGCTGCTGAATTACAAAGAGACTTTACTGGGGAGCAGCCAGGTGGTTACGGGGGGAACTACGCTTGTTCCGCTGCAGCAGCTGGCACAGACGATGGGCTACGCCCTTAGCTGGAACCAGAGCACGAAGTCCGCGAAGCTGGTCCGTCCTGACCGTGAAGTTACCGTGACAGCCGGTGTGACCACGACTACAGTAAACGATAAGGTGGTAACCCTGGCAAAAGCACCGCGCGTCATCAAAGGCAAAACTTATGTGCCGCTGGTGTCTGCAGTCAGTGCCATGGGCGGCAAAACCGTGTACGACAAAAGCAGCGACAGCCTGAATATTGTGGATGAACTCCGTTATTCGGTCGCTTCTGCCCAAGGCAGATTGTACTGGGTCTCGCAAAAAAATGGTGATGTCTTCTACAGTGCGTCATCTGCCGGCAAGCCGGTGCTGATCGGTGAACTTCCGTTTGCTGATTTGCCGTACACACACGCCCTGAAGATTAAGAATGTCGGAAAGGGCAGCGATCTGCTGCTGCTTACGGATAACCACTATGCGATGTTTAATGATTTTAGCAATGGATACCAGGCTCTAATACAAGGCGGCAGAATTTTGAAGCAAATGGACTATCACTACAGCGGCACTTCCTATGTCAGAGCACCGCTGTTAAAAACTACACAGATCTACATGACCGATGGAGGGAACATTCAGTACATTAACAGTGACGGCAGTCTGGGTAAGCTCTTTGACCTGGAGACAATCACAGGAACGGAAGGGAACTTCTCTGTTGAGTATGCTGCCGAAGACATTATCCTGGTGCGCATGATGACAAACACACGCTTGTATGCCATTCATACCACGAGCGGACTAAGCACGAATCTGAGCGAGGTGTTAATCAGTACAGAGGACCGCAAGGAATGGGATCGGGCGGATGGGACGGATTCCTTTTATCTGACCAAAATGCTGGTGCTGAAGAAGCGGGAGGGCAATGTGATGACATTCACCTATGCTACACTGCCAGACGGGAAGGTAAAGTCTGTAACGTATAATGTGACTTCGCAGTGAACTGAATTGGTAGATCCATTATCTCTTATATAGGGGGATATTTTAATGACAAACCAGAAAAGCGAAGAAATGCTGACAGGTGGAAATGTCTCTAATGTTTATCGTTCGGGAGACACTGTGCGACGCGAGTTGAAACCAGATAGTTACAGAATTCATAAGCTATTAAAGCATTTGGAGAATAAAGGATTCAGTTATGCACCGAAATTTATAGGTATCGATGAAAAAGGAAGAGAGGTATTATCCTATATTGAAGGAGAAGCTGGTAATTATCCATTAAAAAAATACATGTGGTCTGATGATTGCTTAATCGGAATAGCAAAAATGCTCCGTCTTTATCATGATTCTGTGCAAGATTTTTCATTTGATGAGAGCTGGGAATTGTTAGATCTCACACCCCAACCAGTTGAAGTGCTGTGCCATAATGATTTTGCGATGTATAACATTATTTTTAATCATGAAAGGCCAGTAGGTATTATTGATTTTGACAACGCCGGACCTGGTCCACGACTTTACGACATAGCATATACTCTCTATACTTGCGTCCCCTTAAGCAGGCTTCATCTTTCGGAATCAGGTGAAGTCATTTACTATGATTCATTTCAGCATGCTAACCATATAAAACAACGGGTTACATTGTTTTTTGAATCTTACGGTAAAGAGTTCGACCAAGAATATTTGGAAATGGTATTGCTGCGATTAGAAGGGTTATGTAAAACAATGGTAAGAAAAAGCAGTGAAGGTGACATTGCTTTTCAAAAGATGATAGATGAGGGGCATCTTGAGCATTATCAAAGTGATATTAATTTCATTCGGAAGTATGGAAAAGAGTGGATTTAGGTTTAGCTAACGGGCAGTAGAGTATGGTATACGGTGAAAAAGGAGTTCGGCTTGATGTAGCGAATCATTCATGATCAGACCTAAATTTGCTAATCAACATTGGAGGTCATCGCAATGCCTTATTTAATAACCAGCGGAGCAGAAATATATTATGAGGAGATTGGGGAAGGCACACCTGTTATCTTTCTACATAGCAGTTTCTCACGTGGCATAATCTCTTTTTCAGTGCAGATGGCAGATTTTCAATGGGCACACCGTTGTGTTTTTCCTGATTTCAGAGGGCATGGCAGACAGATACATGGACTTAGCTGATGATGTAATAGCCATTATGGATTACCTTGGAATTGAGAAGGCACATATTGTCGGGCACAGCTTGGGTGGCGATGTCGCATATTACTGTGCAGTTAAATTCCCTGATCGGTTGAGGTCCGTTATTGCTATTGGGTCAACAGGCTTTATTAACAAGACAGTCTTGGAGAGCGCTAATCAGTTTGAACAGATCAAATATTGAAAGGCGAATATGATAATTGGATTAAAGTCATTCAAGCAAATCATATGGAATCTATTAATGGAAACTGGGTTGGATTTGTAAAACAAACAATTGGTAACTGGAGAACTTATCCTAACTTTACTTTTGAACAACTTAGCTCGATTTCAGCACCATTCATGTTTCTTTGTTGACTAAACATATACGTAATTTTAAGCCTGTAAGAATCGAAGGCTGTGGACATCGACCGCATATGCTTGAGGGCAAACCCATCGAGTTAAACAAAGTTATGCTCGAATTTCTAAATTACCACTAAATAAGCACATTACTCTTAAGCTACTGGGCAGCATAGTTTAATCGCTTCGTGAGTACCTCCAAGCATATAAATTCACGAAAGTAGGAAAGTACAGGTGACATATGTAATAAATATACAAATTTACCTTATTAGGAGGTCGTGAAATGGCTTTTCCGACACATATTGTATCGGCAGGCGGAATTGTAGAAGATGGAAATGGAAATATCCTTTTAGTAAAAGCCCATGACGATGGTTGGGTATATCCTGGTGGTATTACTGAAGTTGGAGAAAACCTGATAGATGGCGTGATTCGTGAAATCAAAGAGGAAAGTGGAATAGACGCCACTGTTAGCCATTTAATTAGTGTTGTTTCGAATACAGCGATCCATAAGTGGTATGACGGTGTGACAGATGTTCCAACGAAGGTCATGTTTGATTTCATGTGCAAAGCTGTAGGTGGAGAGTTAGCTACTTCTGATGAAACGAGCGAGTGCAAGTGGGTTCCAAAGGAAAGTGTTCTGGATTTGATTACTTTACCCGCAATCCGCATGCGTTATGAAGCTTATTTGAACTTTAACGGCTCTGTGAATTATATAGAGTACGTCACTACGACAACGTCAGAATGTAATGTTAAGCTTCAAAGACATGTTTAGTTTTTCGAGAGCGTGCACCAACGAAGAAAAATGGTACTCTTGATAGAAATTGTAATGTTCATTGGTCTTGCCGGTATGATCGGGAATCAATATTCGATGTTAAGAAAGATGGAGTAATTAAGATATCGGAAAACGCTAGTTCTATTAGGACACGATGGCAGCTGGCTAAGCGATCGACTGTCTTAAATGCATTTTAGGAGCTCTGATACGATATTTAAACGGGCAGGATAGTTCACAAGCAGATGAATACAAGTAATAGGGAAATTTATTAAAACGAGGAACGAGAGAGCAGAGGGGGATATGGATCATCTTCTTTCAGTTTTAGGTGTTTAGAGCTAACAATATGAAGATAAGATGATTTACTATGTTAAGGAGTGACTTTCTATGGATTATACGAAGTGTTTTAAGGAAGTTATACTGAACTATTCTTTTAACGACCCTATTGTGGAATTTATTCGCCATAATGAAAACATTACTTACAAGGTAACAGAAAACGCAACTGAAGACACTTACTTATTACGGATGCATAAACCAATTACAAAAAACATGCAGGGTCTACAAAATACTGGTGAGGCAATTCAATCGGAGCTAGAATATTTGTTAGCTTGGTCATCTCATTCCGAATTACCTGTTCAAATCCCTATTCCGAATATAAACGGTGAACTATATAGATTGAACTTGTGATTTTTCTATTTCGGGATTGGCCGTGACTACAGAGAATATTTGGACTTCCGGCCGCTGTTGTCTGCAGATTTCTTGA
>CAKMKL010000166.1 GCA_927443375.1 uncultured Paenibacillus sp.
GGGTGGGAATCGTAGAGCCTTGCTTCTCCGAGTACCGGCAGCTGTCCGAACAGTTCGGAGCAGAGGTGCTTTCCGTTCAGGGAACGCGGGAGCGGGAGTACAGGGCAGGGGTGGAACAGATCGCCGGGCTGCTGAAGCAGGTCGATCTGCTGTTCCTCGGACAGCCGAACAATCCAAACGGCGTCCAGTACGCTCTTGAGGATGTGCGGCTGCTGGCCCGCAAGGCGGAAGCCTGCCGCACAATCCTTGCCGTAGATGAAGCGTTCATCGACTTCATCCCGGAGGAGCGGCGGCAATCCCTGCTGCCGGAGCTGGGGTCTTACCGGCATACGGTGCTAATCCGCTCGATGACGAAGTTCTATGCCATTCCGGGGCTGCGGCTGGGCTTCACGATCGCAGCCCCGGAGCTTGCCGCAGCCATGACCGGCAAGCAGGTGACCTGGAGCGTGAACGGCCTGGCGCTGCTGGCCGGGGAAGCCTGCATGCGCAGCGGGCGCAGCTACGAAGAGCGCACGCGCGGGCTGATCGCAGCGGAGCGGGAGCTGCTGCGGGAGGGGCTGCTACGTCTCGGCTGCGCTGTGCCGCCGGGCGAGGCGAACTTCCTGCTTCTGGAATTGCCCGCAGCGTGGAGCGCTGCGGCTATGCAGGAGCAGCTTGGCCGCAGGGGGATCCTGGTGCGCAGCTGCGCCATGTACCCAGGCCTTGGACCCGGACATCTCCGCGTTGCGGTTAAGGGGCATGAGGACAATGCCCGGCTGCTGCGGGAGATTGGAGAGATCTTGGAGGGATAAATGTATTTTGTACAGCAGAATGTAAGCTGCGGACATATTAATTGAAATCTATTGCACTTTATACAGTTGAAATCTGAGAAAAGTACGTTTTCTGGGTTATTCACTGAAATCTAGTGTACGAACTACAGCAGAATGCATTGGGCGGGTGAAATTAGCCGGTTTCTGTTGTACAAAGTGCAAGCTTGTTAGAACGTTGTTTTGAAGGGACGGGGAAACAGGAGCAATAGCGGGATTTTCTCCAACTAACTCAACCTAAAGGGGGGCGGAGACAGACTCTAATGGGATTTTCTCCCGCTAATAGTTCTCCTATAGCTAAAAATATGTGTTTCTCTTGCGATTTGCGGGAGTTTTTCCGCTTATATTCCTTTTTTGGGCGAAAATGAAAGATTTACCTGGAGGTTTTCCCGCTATAGTTCATCTAATGGGCTGGGGATTGCATTCGATGGGCGGGAATAGCATCTGATAGACGAGGATAGCATCCGATAGAAGGGATGGCCTCAGATAGAGAGCGGATCGATTCGCGCCAAAGCCAAACAGGCAGATCCCCGTAAGCACACAATGACAAGACTAAAGTTACGAAAGGAGCGGATTAGAGATGACGGAAGTGAAGATTCCTTTTGAGCTTGCCGGAGAGTTGAGGGCGTATCGCTCAAAGGTCTGGCCGGGGCTGGTTCTGGAATGGAAGCAGGAGCATCTGCTGCTGGAATTCCCGGCTGAGGCGGACAGTATATCAAGTGCGGTGTATGGCGGGGGAATGGGCCGGCTGAAGCGGGCCGTGAACCAGTACGTCAGCCGTGATTATGAGTGCAGCAATCCTGTGCGCGATATGGAGAACAAGCTGGCGGAATGGGGATATCCGCCGGAAGGCTGCGCGGGGCTGATGACAGCCGTGCCGCTTGAGCATGCGGCTGTAGCCGAAGAAGATACAGGCTCAGCAGGCATTTTCTGCTGCGTAACTGCAGCCGCAGGCAATGCGGCCCGGGCCGGGGTGGAGCGGAGCGTGCTGAAGGCTTACCGCCCGGGCACGATCAATATTATGCTCGGCATTGACGGCCTGCTGACTCCGGCAGCGATGGTCAATGCCGTGATGACGGCAGCCGAAGCCAAAGCTGCCGCCCTGGCCGATCTTGGGATCACTGATCCCGAGAATGGCCTGATCGCTACTGGCACGACGACCGATGCGGTTGTGCTTGCAGTCAGCGGAAGCCGCCGCTACGGGGCGGAGCATGTCTACGCCGGTACAGCCACTGACCTTGGCGGTGCAATCGGCCGGCTGGTTTATGCTGCAGTAACGGGCAGCCTACAGTCGGTGAAGGCTGTGCAGGAGCAGGCAAGGAAGAACGGCGAATGAGACTTTATTTGAGCCGGATGTGGAGTGACCGGCAAACAGGTGCTGTGCAAAGCCGGATATGGAAGAGCCGGCAAGTGGACGCTGGGCTGAGCTGGCTAAGGAGTGACCGGCAAACAGGCGCTGTGCTATGCCGGTCATGGAGGGATCGCCCATGACCGTTGCTCTGCTATTAATGGCCGCATATGTGCTGGACCGCATGGTCGGCGATCCCCGCAGCCTGCCTCATCCTGTGGTGCTCATGGGGAAGGCGATTACAGCACTGGAGCGGCTGATCCGCCGCTTCGTCCGGCAGCCGCGCAGCCTGAAGCGGGCCGGAGTGCTGCTGCCGCTGCTCGTTGCGGGCGGCAGCTGGCTGCTGACAGCAGCGCTTCTGTGGCTGCTGTCCGGGATCTCGCCTTGGCTGGCTCTGGCGGCGGAAGCCTGGCTGATTTCCACAACCATCGCCGCCAAGGGGCTGAAAGATGCCGGGATGGCTGTCTATGTGGAGCTGCGCAAGGGAGACCTTCCAGCGGCCCGGCAGGCGCTGGGAATGATTGTCGGCCGGGACACGGCTTCGCTGGACAGTCCGGAAATTGTGCGCGGCACCGTAGAGACGGTTGCCGAGAATATCGTCGATGCGATTATCTCTCCGCTGTTCTACGCTTTGCTCGGCGGCGCGCCGCTGGCGATGGCCTACCGCGCTGTGAACACCCTGGATTCCATGGTCGGCTACAAGAACGATAAATACCGCGACCTCGGCTGGGCCTCCGCCCGGCTCGATGATGTTGCCAATTACATACCGGCACGGATGACAGCGCTGTTGTTAACCCTATGCGCAGGGCTGCTGCGGCTGGACTGGCGCAGATGCTGGCGCACCGTGCGGCGCGACGCCCGTCTGCATCCCAGCCCGAACAGCGGCTATCCGGAGTCAGCTGTAGCCGGAGCACTCGGCATCCGCCTCGGCGGAGTCAACATTTATCACGGCGTAGCCTCGTTCCGCGCCTATATGGGCGATCCGCTGCGAAGTCTGGAGCCGGAGGATATTATCATCACCTCCCGGATGATGCTGCTGTCTTCTTCAATGTTTGTTGTCCTCTGTGCAGCGCTGGCCTTCATTGGGACGGGGGGCTGAGCCGGGAATGGACAACACCGGACATGAGCAGACACCGAATCCCGGC
>CAKMKL010000167.1 GCA_927443375.1 uncultured Paenibacillus sp.
GTTTTGAAAGGCCAGCTGAGAGAATCTCCCCCAGCTGGCCTACCGTTTATACTCTGGCTTCCTTCCTAATAATCTCTGCCGCCTGTACCATGTTGCGCAGGGCAGCTCCAGTCTCCTCCCACCCTCTTGTCTTCAGCCCGCAGTCCGGATTGATCCAGAACTGCTCGGCATCCAGCACGCGCAAAGCCCGTTCAATACTCACAGTCATTTCCGTCACGTCCGGCACACGCGGGCTATGAATATCATAGACGCCTAGTCCTATCCCCTTATCATATTCCTGCTCTTCAAAGCTTACGATTAGCTCTCCGTGGCTGCGTGAAGTTTCAATGGAGATGACATCCGCGTCCATCGCTGAGATCGATCCGATCATGTCATTGAAATCACTGTAGCACATATGGGTATGAATTTGTGTTGTAGCCTTCACCGGGTTCGTAGCGATCCGGAACGATCTGACGGCCCAGTTCAAATAGTGCTCATGGTCTTCCGCCTTCAGCGGCAGCCCCTCACGGATGGCCGGCTCATCTACCTGGATCATTTCGATTCCGGCCTGCTCCAGTGCCTGAACCTCTTGGCGGAGGGCGAGTGCAATCTGCTTCGCTACCTCTTCGCGGCTTAGGTCATCCCGCACGAAGGACCAGTTGAGAATGGTCACCGGCCCGGTCAGCATCCCTTTCACCGGCAGCTTCGTCAAGGACTGGGCATAGACACTTTCCTTGACCGTCATCGGTTCGATGAACGCGACATCGGCATATATGACCGGCGGCTTCACGCAGCGAGAGCCGTAAGACTGTACCCAACCGCCTTTGGTGAAGAGATATCCGTCCAGCTTCTCGCCGAAGAACTCCACCATATCCGTCCGCTCGAACTCCCCGTGCACCAGCACGTCCAGTCCGAGCTCCTCCTGGAAGGCAATCGCACCCTCAATCTGTTCGCGGACAAAGCCGTCGTACCGCTCCTGATTCCACACGCCTTTCCGCCATTTGAGCCGGGCCTGGCGTACCTCAGCGGTCTGCGGGAAGCTTCCGATAGTCGTCGTCGGCAGCAGCGGCAGCTGCCACTTCTCGCGCTGCACCTTCAGCCGC
This sequence comes from uncultured Paenibacillus sp., assembly GCA_927443375.1. Classification (GTDB taxonomy): domain Bacteria; phylum Bacillota; class Bacilli; order Paenibacillales; family Paenibacillaceae; genus Paenibacillus_AQ. The sequence continues at coordinate 1,083 of CAKMKL010000167.1, forward strand.
TCAGCATAAGGCAGGCTGCGTCTGTCCGGAAGCTGCTCCAGCGCGCGGACCTGCTCTGCTACGTCCCGGCGCCCGCGCTCAGGCAACGCCCGGAAGCGGGCCAGCGCTTCACGGCTTTCTGCCAGCGCTGCAGCATAGGTGTCTTGCTCGCCCCCGGCTGCGGCTGCGATCAAACTCAGCTCGGCCAGCTTTTCATCCGCGAAGGCAATGGCGTTCTTCACTGTGCTCTTCAACCGGTCTTCGCCCTGTACCGATACAGGCACATGCAGCAGGCTGCAGGAAGGCTGCAGAATCAGACGGCTGGCCGGCACATGGGTGCTCAGTTCGCTGACCAGCTCCAGCTTGGCATCGGCATCACTGCGCCAGATGTTGCGTCCGTCAATAATGCCGGCGAAGAGCCATTTATCCTCCGGCCAGCCCAGCCGCCGGACCGACCCCAGATTGGCACCGCCATCATGGACGAAATCAAGGCCGATACCTTGTACAGGTAGCTTCAACAGGGCTTCCAACGGCTCTATGGCTTCAAAATAAGTCTGGAGCAGCAGCTGAAGTCCCGGCACCTCTGCGGCGATTCTGCTGTAAATTGACTCCAGCAGCGCGCTCTCTTCTATGGTCAGCCCTGATACAACTGCTGGCTCATCGATTTGTACCCAGGCTACTCCCTCTTGCTGCAATTCCTGCAGCAGCTGCACATAGACAGGCAGGAACCGCTCGGCAACCTGCGCGATTTCCGCTGCAGGGAACCCTTTGGATAATTTAAGGAAGGTATAGAGTCCGGTAATAACAGGTTTGCCCTCAATACCCGCGTGCTCCTTGGCGAACCGGTATGCGGCAAGCGGCTTGTTGGCTGTCAGGCGCGGGGTCTGGTTGCCAATCTCAGGTACGATATAATGGTAATTTGTATTAAACCATTTGGTCATTTCGCAGGCGGTTGCTTCGGTGTTACCGCGCGCCATAGCGAAATAAAGATCGAGGGAGACCTCTCCTCCGTCATAACCATAACGCGTTGGGATAATGCCGAACATGGCGGCCGTATCAAGCACATGATCATAGAACGTGAAATCATTGACCGGGATTAGGGTAATGCCAGCCTCCTGCTGTGTTTTGAGATGCTGGAGCTGAAGTCCGGCCATTTCTGTGCGGAAAACCTCCTCATTGATTTTCCCGCCCCAAAACGCCTCCAGCAGCTTCTTCCATTCCCGGTTTCTGCCGATTCTCGGATACCCGAGACTGCTTGTTATAATCTTGTCAGCCATTTTGAATCCCTCCTATTTTGAATAGACCATATAAATTCCATTGTTATACGATGCATTTAGATAACAGGCTAAGTGCCATGCATCTCTTGCTCTGGCTCTGGAAATGGCTCGAGCTCTGCCGCTGCCCGCTTTCCTAATCTGATGCCATCATACTGAATCACAGGGGGCTGCCGCAACAGATTCCTGGCTCTCCAGCTATACACTTTCTCTATAGCAGGTGCTTCCAGGAACTTCTAAGCACTGCTTATGCAGCATAAGCGCATGCACTTCCTCCTCACGATCTCCACTCCAAAAGACCGGAAACAACGGAGAGGACGCACAAAAACGGCAATACCTCCCCTTAACCGGGTGGCACTGCCGTTCTAATGAACGGGCTATAAATTTGGTTTATGGGTAATGTTTTGTCCGCTGCTTAGAACCAGATCAGATAGACCACTAAGGCCAGCAGAATCCGGTAAATCGCGAACGGCAGCAGCTTGATCCGGTTAATCAGCTTCAGGAAGAAGCGCATCGAGATCAGTGCAAACAGAAAGGCGCTGATAAAGCCGGCAATAAAAAAAGGCAGCGCATCCAGCGTGAAATACTGCCAGTTCTTGATCAGTGAAATCAGACTCGCACCAGCCATGATCGGTACCGCCATAATAAAGGTGAAATCCGCTGCGGCCCGGTGGCTCATCCCCAGCAGCACGCCTCCAGATATCGTCGAGCCGGAGCGCGAGAAGCCCGGCCAGAGGGAAATACACTGGATCAACCCGACCGATATCGCCTGCCGGTATGTAATTTGATCGACACTTTCTGTTTTAACCTTCTTAGGGGCAAACCGGTCGGCACAGATCATGAACACCGCCCCGACTACCAGCCCAATCAGCACCGTCGAGGTCGAGAACAGATGCTCATCAATGTAGTCCTCGAACAAGAAGCCGAAGATCCCCGCCGGAATAAGTCCGACAATGACCTGTGCCAGCTTCAGCCGGCCTTCCGTCTCCACCTGCGGTACTCCTTCCGGCACAGCCGTTATTTCCTTGCGGCTGAACCGCTTCAAGCCCAGCAGATCAATAAACCGGTTGCGGAAGATGATGACCACCGCCAGAATCGATCCCAGCTGGATCACGACCTTGAATGTGTTCGCCGTGTATTTTCCCAGAAACTCCTGCGATTTCAGCCACATATCATCGACAATGATCATATGGCCTGTGGAGGAAACCGGAGCAAACTCGGTCAAACCTTCTACAATACCCAGAATAACAGCTTTAATAATGGTTAGCAGCTCCATGTCTATCCCTCCTTATGATTAAGCTTATCCGCGGGCTTTGCCCGCTGTCTGGCGTCTGCGGAAATACAGCAGTCCCAGTACAAGAACTCCGGCTGCAAGCAAGACATATACGATGTTCGAGTACGTATCCATATACCCTGCGATATTCTCCCATGATTCCCCCAGTCCCGCACCCAGCAGGATGAGCAGGAGATTCCAGGCCAATGTGCCGATGGTGGTGAACAGCAGGAAGTGGCCGAATTTCATCCCGGACATCCCGGCCGGAATCGAGATCAGGCTGCGCACCAGCGGAATCATCCGGCAGAACAGCACGGTCCAGTAGCCATATTTATCAAACCAGGCATCGGCCCGGCGGATATCCTTTCCACTGATCCGGATCCATCCGCCCCAGCGTTCGACAATCCGCTCCATTCTGCTTACATCCAGCATCCGGCCGATCCAGTACAGCACGACTGCACCGAGCAGTGATCCGGCAGTAGCCGCAATCAGCACACCGGTAATGGTCATACCGGAGGTGGTGGTCATGAATCCGCCGAACGGGAGGATGATCTCTGATGGAATCGGCGGAAAAATATTTTCCAGAGCCAGCATCAGCAGAATGCCGGCGTAGCCGAACTGCTCCATAAAGTCAGTAATCCATGTTTTCATTAGCAGATCCCCGCTTTCAGATCAGATTTTTTTTGAGATTGCGCAGATAACGGCCGCGGATCAGGATGAAATACAGCCCCTGCGCTGCCAGGTAACCGGCCAGCACCGCCCCTGTTTCAGCAGCGATGGACAGATAGAACAGCCGCTGCAGGGCAATAAAAGCAAACAAACTGTGCATAATGGCTATCCCTACCGGTACGAAGAACATCAGCGCAAGCTGCAGGGTTAAAGAACGGTCCAGCTCCTGATCGGTCAGCCCCATTTTGGACAAAGTGGAATACTGCAGCCGGTCATGGTCAAGATCCGTATAGAGCCGGAAATACAGAAAGCTGCCTGCGGCGATAAAAAACACGGTACCGACCAAGAGCGAAGCGAACAGCATTGTGCTATACAGCGTCTTCTGTATTTCAAACAGCGTCCCGCTGACCACAACCGCATACGGGGAGTCGCTTTCATAGGCTACTTTGCCTTTATCAGCGAGTGTCCTTGCAATACCGGAAGTTTGCGGAAAATCATCAACGTAAAAGCCGGTATAATAATCAATCTGTGCCGGAACAATCGAGTGGAACAGACTGTCACTGACTACAACTCCGCTGAAATCCCCGCCGTCCCGACCGTCCAGCTCAGGCAGCAGGTATTCGGCAATCGGGACATGCTCCGTATAGCCGGCCTCCGCAATCTCCGTGCCCTGCTCCAGGGTGTACACCGCTTTGGTCCGGCCCCAGGTTAAGCTCCGGTCCCGCTGGGAGCCAATCATAACCAGTCCTTCGTTCCCTTGAAGCGGCTGCTCATGGGAGATGAATCCGGCATGCTGCAGAGCCAGCTTATAATCACTGTAGGCCATCAGCGGAAGCTGACGGGTCCGGTCCGGCCCGGTCTGGGACCTTACTTCCGCATATTTGACTGGTATTGACAAAGTTTCATAAGGCAGGTTCAGACGCTCCAGCTCATCCCGGATGCCCCGTAAATCTTCTTCTGCGTTGTAGCCGGCCTGACTCCCTTTGGCCACGTAACCTACTGCCGCAGGATAATCCAGTTTCAGCTCTCTAGACAAGGTATGAATGGATGCAAATACTCCTACAGAGGTGAATGAGACTGCCGAAACAATGGTCACCATAAAAAACATCCGCCCGTTGTCCTTCCAGCGGTGAGACAAGCCTGAGAGCATAATCATATGGGTCTTATGCCAATAGAAACGGCGCATCCCCCGCAGGAGCTTAACGATGTAGAGACTCAGCTGTGTATAGAACAGATAGGTCCCGGCAACCGTAATGGCCACCACCGGGAACATAACCATCTCAACGGAAGCTGCTGTTGCCGAAGCTGCCAGACCATAACCGCCCAACAGCAGCAGCGCAGAGACAACAGCCAGCAAAGAAGACACCCGCGGCTCCTGCTCCGCTTTGCGTCCGCTCTGGAACAACCCGCGCGGAGATTCCCGGCCGATAAAGGCAAAGGTGCACAGGGAGATCAGCACGAACAGGAGGGCGAAGCTGCTCACCGTTAACAGGGGTGCCTGCCAGGAGAAATAAAATTCCAGGGGCGCGATCCCGAGAAATTCCGCTCCGATCATCAGAAACAGCTTGCCGAGCAGCAGCCCAAGCACAGTACCGGTCAGAATAGCTGAGCTGCCGATCAGCATATTTTCCAGAAACACCATCTTGTTCAGCTGTCCCTTGGTCATCCCGTGCATCAGCAGAACGCTGAATTCCAGCTTGCGCGACTGCAGAAAAGAGCCTACGGACACCAGCATGAACAGCGAAGAGAATACAAAGATAATCCCTTCCGCCACCATCATCGTATTAGCCGCCGTACTCAGAATCGTGTCCCTGGCGATGGCCGGATGAAAAATAAACAGTGCACAGAGAAAGAAAACCATTACGGAAAAGGCACTGCTGACAAAATAAGCGGCATATTTGCGTTTATTCCTTGCGACATTCCTATAAGCGAACTGGCGAAAAGTCATGAGTAGCTCCCCCCAGCAGCGACAGCATATCGATGATGTTCTGGAAAAAAGCCGCCCTGCTGCTGCCGCGGTACATCTCGCTGTAGAAACGCCCGTCTTTAATAAAAATCACCCGGTGGCAAAAGCTTGCTGCCACCGCATCATGTGTAACCATCAGTACTGTGGCGCCTTCCGCCTCATTCACCTCGGCCAGCAGATTCATGACTTCGCCTGCTGCCTTGGAGTCCAGGCTGCCTGTCGGCTCATCCGCCAGAATCAGCGACGGGCGGTGAATCATCGCCCGGGCAATCGCTACCCGCTGCATCTGGCCGCCGGAAAGCTCATAGGTCCGCTTGGACAATAGTGGCGTGATGTCCAGTCTCAGCGCTGCTTCCTTCAGTCTGCTCTCCATCTCCGCTACGGAGACGCCGGCAAGCGTCAGCGGAAGCACGATGTTCTCCTCCACGGTGAGCGTATCAAGCAAATTATACTGCTGGAAGACGAATCCCAGCTCCTTGCGGCGGAACAGGGCCTTATCCTTACGCCCTAGCTTGTTTGGGTCCCGTCCGCCGATCATGACTTCACCCGAGGTAGGCTCATCGATCGTTGCGATGACGTTCAGCAGGGTAGTTTTTCCGCTGCCTGAAGGTCCCATAATACCGACAAACTCCCCTTTCTCCACAGCAAAGCGGATATGGTTCAGCGCATGGATGGAGACCTTGCCCTCATATATTTTGGATAGATTATGAACGTCTAACAGGGGCAAGTGCGACCGCTCCTTCATTGATTTGGATTGTCTTCATTATACAAACTGTAAACTTTAGCTGCTATTTCTGAAACTTACAGTCACCTTACATAATTGTAAGCAAGACAGGGTTGACAGCGAATATAGGAAAGACTATATTTATATGCATGAGCATGCATTTATTATTTCGCTAAACCCCTATACATAAAAGCATGCCAAATTCAGAAGCCTGCCAAGGAGAGATACAAAAATGAAGGATCTGTTCACACCTTATGAGCTAAAGGATTTAAAGCTGAAAAACCGTGTGGTTATGCCTCCTATGTGCCAATATTCAGTTACAGACAAGGATGGGATCGCTACGGATTGGCATTATAATCACTACGTAAGCCGGGCTGTCGGCGGAACCGGACTGATCATTATAGAAATGACCGACGTAGATCCGGATGGCCGGATTACCGATTATGATCTGGGCATCTGGTCGGATGAGCATATTGCCGGCTTGGCGAGAATTGTAGACGCCTGCCATACCTATGGGGCCAAGGTGGGGATCCAGATTGCCCATGCCGGACGCAAAGCTGAAGATGCAGCAGTGCCTGTGTCCTCCTCGCCGATCCCGTTTGATGACAAATCCAAGACACCGCGTGAGCTGACAACGGCGGAAGTGAAGGAAATGGTGAACAAATTCCAGGCTGGTGTAAGACGGGCCGTTCAGGCCGGTTTCGATGTCATTGAGCTGCACGGCGCCCACGGATACCTGATTCATCAGTTTCATTCCCCGCTCACGAACCGCAGAACCGATGAATACGGCCAGGATCTTACTCTTTTCGGAAAAGAAGTCATCGCTGCCGCTAAACATGAGATGCCGGAAGGTATGCCGCTCATTATGCGCATCTCGGCACAGGAATATGTTGAAGGCGGCTACGGCATCAAGGAGAGTCTTGCTATTGGCGCAGCCTATAAGGAAGCGGGAGCGGATATTTTCCATATTAGCGCCGGCGGTGAAGGAGCGATTGCTGCTGCAGGCAGACCGGGTATACATGCAGCCTATCAGGTTCCGCTTGCACGGGCCTTCAAGCAGGAGCTGGCAGTTCCAGTAATTGCTGTAGGCCGGCTGGATGAAGCAGCGCTCGCCAATGCGGTTATCGGCAACGAGGACGCTGATCTTATAGCTGTGGGCCGGGGGATGCTGAGAAATCCGTACTGGACACTGGAAGCCGGCGTACAGCTCGGTAAGAACCCGGGGCTGCCTAATCAGTATACCTTTGGTTTCCCCAGAATCAGCAACTAAGCCGGAGGCTGATTCATTCAGATCGGCTGCGCGTGCGGTTTTCAATCCCTTGGGCTTCTTTTCTCGCAACCTGCGGGGTGATGATGGTATAATGGATACTACTTAATTTCATGTGCCGGCATACACCGGGAGAGGATTTTGCAGATGAAGAATAACCTGGAGGATGAGCTGATTACCAGCTGGTTGTCTCTGACTCATATACAGATGAATGTGGCGAATGAACTTGAAGCGAGGCTGCAGGAGAATTATCAGCTGTCCCTGAAGGAATTCTACCTGCTGCTCTTCCTCTCCGAAGCCCCGGAGAAGAAGCTGAAGCTTCAGCAGCTGGAGGCGATGGTCGGGCTTAGCCAGAGCGCTGTTTCCCGGCTGGTCAGCCGCTTTGAAGCCAAGGGCTGCGGAGCGCTGGAGCGGAAATCCTGCGACGCTGACCGCAGAAGTATTTATACTTCGCTGACTGACTACGGGCAGAGCAAGGTAGACCGCGCGCGGGTAACCGTGAACGAGGTGCTGGCTGAGGCCTTTCCCCAGCGCGAAACCGCGCATCTGCTGGAGCAGCTTGCCCGCCTGAAACAGTAATAAACTTCTGCTGCCTCTGGCAGAGACAACGCAAAACCCGCCGGCCCTTTTATGGGACGGCGGGTTTTCTGTAGTGCTCGGCATCGGTCTGATGGAGGCTTATGCGGTAAACTTGGCTGCTGACGGGAACGGCTTGGCCTTTCTGATTACAAATACGCTGTCCCTCGCCGTTGTTTCTACCGTCGTTCTCCTGATCCTGCGCTACCGTTCACCGCGTTTCCCGAAAAAGTAATCCGCACCGCCGTCCCCTTGTCGACCTCGGAGGAAATCTCGACCTCATGCCCCAGCTTGCCGCAGATCTGCTTGACGAGATACAGGCCCATCCCGGTTGATTCCTGAAAGCTGCGTCCGTTCACACCGGTAAAATACGGATCGAATACCCGCGGCAGGTCGCCGGGGGGAATGCCTACCCCCTCATCACGAACCTCAAGGGTGACCCTGCCCTGCTCCTCTGCATAACCATGAAAATATACAAATTTGCCTTCCTCAACTGTATATCGCAGCGCATTAGTAATTAGCTGAGTGAGTACAAAAGTCAGCCATTTCTCATCTGAAGTGATGGTGATGGCGCTGTCCACAGAAATGGTCGGAAAGACGCGTTTGCGGATGAACAGCCGCTTCTGCTCAGAAGTCACACTGCGCACAATATCTGTAAGTTTCAGCTGCTCTACGTAAAAATCATGCTCGAACGTATCCAGCCGGGCGGTGTAGAGCACCGTGTCCAGCCCTTTTTTCAGCCGGTCCAGCTCGTCGCCGATTGCGGTGAATGGAGGTCCGTCCTTGTCCTGTATGATCAGATGAATCACCGAAAGCGGTGTCTTCATGCCATGCACCCACTGGTTGATGAAATGGATATGCTCCTCCAGCTTGTGGCGGTAGCTGTGCAGATCATTCTGATAAAGCCGGAACTGCTGGGTCAGCAGCGTGCGCAGGCTGTCGGCAAGCGGTGAGCTCTGGGCGGGACCGCCTGATTCATCAAGCGAGCCCGGCAGCGACTGCAGCCGCTCATAGAAAGAGCGGTTGCTAAGATAACGGTAAGCCAGATATCCCAGCAGCAGGCAAGTGCTGAGCAGCCCCGCATAGAGGCTCACCTCCACCGCACTTCCGCCGTCCAGCCGGTATATCAGTGTAATGATCAGCAATTGGGCTATATAGACTACGATCAACGGCGTCTGTTCCCGCAAAAACAGCTTCATCCTACGCTTCCTCCCAGTCGCCCGATAACCGGTAGCCTTGACCGCGCACGGTCTGAAGCCCGTCCTGAATATCCAGCACGGCCAGCTTTTTGCGTACCCGGGTGACATAGACATTCAGCGTATTATCATCAACGAACGCCTGCTCATCCCAGATTTTCTCCAGCAGCCGGTCGCGTGTGACGATCGTGCCGGCTTTTTGCATCAATTCATCGAGAATTTTCGCTTCGGTGTGGCTAAGCTCAACCTTAGCGCTGCCGCGTGACAGAACCAGCCGCTCTACATCAAGCATCAGTCCGGAAACGCTCAGGCTGCGCTCATTGCTTCCTGCAGCATAGGAGCCGTAGGCACGGCGGAGATGGCTTTTGATTTTGGCAAAAGCAATTTCATAATCAAACGGCTTCGTAATATAATCATCCGCACCGTTCTCCAGCGCCATGACCTGATCCATTTTACCGTCACGGGCAGAGATGAACAGAATCGGACAAGTGGAAATCCCGCGAATCTGGCGGCACCAGTAGTAACCGTCGAATTTAGGCAGATTCACATCCAGCAGCACCAGATGCGGCGCATATTGCTCAAACTCCGCTTTTACCGCATCAAAATCGCGCACCGCCTGCGTCTCATAGCCGAACTTATGTAAGTAACTCTGAAGCAGGGTTACCAGTCCCTGGTCATCCTCAATAATAAATATTTTGAACATAGGAGGCCTCCGGTTGCATCCTTAGCGTAAGCCAAGGGGGTTGCCCATAATATATACAGTCCCTGCAGGCTAGTCAAATATGGGGTATACTCTTTTAGTAGTTTTTTACATAGGAGGATGATTATTTGTGGATAAACGATTTACATTTAATGAGGATGCGGAGAACTATGACAAATGGAGACCTACATATTGCAATGAATTATTCGCGGATATTATGGCGTATTCTCAACTTGGGCAAGGTGAAAAAGCACTTGAAATAGGGATTGGAACCGGTCAGGCAACCATTCCTTTTGTGAACATGGGGTGTGAATTAACGGCAATAGAATTAGGAAAAGACCTCGCAGCGTATTCAAAATTAAAGTTTCAGGAATATACAAATTTCAATGTACGCAACACTGCCTTTGAGGAATTTGAATGTCCAGATGACAGCATAGAACTAATTTATTCAGCTACTGCATTTCACTGGATTCCGGAAGATATAGGTTATCCTAAAGTCTACAGATTATTGAAAACCAATGGAACACTGGCATTATTCTGGAACCGGCCCTTTGTAGCACGACAAAATGACGAATTACATCAGACTATTCAAGGCATATATCAAAAATACAGACCCTCTAGCACCAAAATAATCGAAAATGATACTGAGAGATATAGCAACAATATAAAGACTATTCAAGCTTATGGATTTAGGGATGTTGTGTTTAAGTTATATCATTTGACCAGAAGATTTTCTTCGAATGACTATATCGCATTATTAAATTCATATTCAGACCATAGAAGTATGCCCTCCGCGGCCAGAGAAAGGTTTGAAGCTGAAATTAAAGAAGCAATTAATCAATCTGGTGATGTAATAAGTGTCTATGATACTATCGACTTGTATTTAGCAAGAAAATGAGTTGTTCCCGTTTCAATTCATTAATATCCCCATCATGCTGTCCTCTCAAAGTAAAAAGCCGTCCTTCCGGCAATCCGGTAGGAACGGCTGATTAACTTATTGCAGGCTATCTGCCGTCGAGCAGATTGCCCAGGCCGCCGAGGATGCTGCCCTCTTCCTTGCGTCCCGAATTGCCTGCAGCGGACAGAATGCGGTCCGCCATCCGGCTGAACGGCAGCGACTGCACCCATACCTTGCCCGGTCCGCGCAGGGTGGCGAAGAACAGGCCTTCACCGCCGAACAGCGCTGTTTTTACACCTTTGACGAATTCGATATTGTACTCCACCGATGAAGTCATAGCGACCAGACAGCCGGTATCCAGCTTAATGGTCTCGCCTGGCTGAAGGGTCCGCTCCATCACGTAACCGCCGGAATGAACGAAGGAGAGGCCGTCTCCCTCCAGCTTTTGCATAATAAAGCCTTCACCCCCGAAGAAGCCTACACCCAGCTTGCGCTGGAATTCGATGCCCACAGACACCCCTTTGGCTGCGCAGAGGAACGCATCCTTCTGGCAGATGATTTTTCCGTTATACTGCTGCAGGTCGAGCGGGATGATTTTGCCCGGATAAGGGGCGGCAAAGGTTACACTCTTCCGTCCATACCCCCCCGTGTGAGTGAAGAGGGTCATAAAGAGGCTTTCCCCCGTCAGTATACGTTTACCCGCACCCATCAGCTTGCCCATCAGCCCGTTCCCACGCTGGGAACCCGAGCCGTCGCCAAAAATGGTCTCCATAGAGATCTCCGGGTCCATCATCATAAAGCTGCCCGCTTCCGCAATTACACTCTCTCCGGGGTCAAGCTGCACCTCTACACACTGAATTTCTTCACCCATAATGACATAATCGATTTCGTGAGCACTCATTCCTGTTTCCTCCTAAGTGTTTGTTGAGCACAGCTCTCAGACTTCCTGCAATTCTATGATGCTTGAATGAGATATATACGTTCAGTGTAGAAGGGCGGTTCCTGATTATCAATGAAAAAAGAAACAAAAAGAGGCCTGCCGGAATCTAATCCAGCTGGCCTCTCATCATGAACCCTGTGACTGAGGGTTAACTTTGCACTATTCACATCACTGTACCATCGTGCGGCTTGCCCAGCTTCGGCTGAAGCTTCGGCACTTTGTTCAGCTTCGCTCTGCCGAAAGAAGTGGTGAAGGTGATTACATAACCGGCAACTACCACGGCCATCACCGTATACAGCGTCTCCTTAACCGGCATGTAGAAAAGCGACAATGCCAGAACAATTACATCCATCAGGATGAATACAGTACCTACTTTAATTCCTTTCCATTCACTGATCAGCAGTGACAAAATATCATCACCGCCGCTCGCCCCGCCGCCGCGCAGGACCAATCCCGCTCCTAGACCTGTCAGTACACCGGACAACAACGCCGCAAGCGGCAAGTTATCCTGCAAGTTGATCACCCATCCGGAATAGCGTTCCATCAGTCCATAGAACAGCGTGAAGGCTCCTACGGAGATGAAGGTGTTGACCACGAACGACTTTCCTTTGAATATCACTGCGATTAGAAGTACTGGAATGTCTAAGAGTAGTGTAGATAATGAAGGCGAAATTCCTAATACGTATTTGCCGAGTAATGCCAGGCCGACAAACCCGCCCTCGGTCAAATGATTCTGATAATTAATGTGATAATAAGTAAACGCCAATAGCAAAGTTCCGGACAAAATTACGGTGAGTCTTAGCGGCAAATTTGTGCCACTGTTGTGATTCCTCATACAGGTCTCCCCTTATCGTAGATGGCGGCTTAGACGTCACCGGTGCCTCTACGAGGGTCATACCAGAGGAGCTATTCCTTCGCATACAATACTCCCTTCCCTTGTGAGAGGCGGCTTCGTCAATGAACAACGTACGCACATTCTACAGGGAAGCTAAGTATAAGACAGATCATAACGTTTCCAAATCGTCCTTTGGGGAATCGTCCTTCGGGGACACATGGTATCCTGATCCTTTCTCTAATTTAATAAGTTCTGAATAGATTATACCACGCCGCAGGTACTCTCTAAACATTTTTCCAGTAAAATAGTTCACGAACTGTGTAAAATCCGCGGTTATTCCTGATTACGGAGCAAACGGTTGACCGTTTCACGCCGGACGCCGATCAATTGCCCAATTTCTTCCTGTGTTAACAGATCTGTCAGCTGTGCGCCATGCGCATATTCATTCATCCAGCGGGTCAGCAGGTCCATCCGTTCAGCCGGCGATCCAACCGTAAGATGATCTACCCGCGTCTGCATAAAACGCACCTTTTCCTGGAGCAGTAGTGCAATCTCCATGACTTTTCCCGGATTCTCACGCAGCTCGCGGTACCATTCCGCAGCCGGAATGACATCAACCTCGCTTTTCATCATCGCGACAGCTGTTCCATGCGCCTCCTTTGGCGAAATGAGGGAATGGTGGGGAACGGTCTCGCCGGGATACAGAAGGTTAAACAGCACCATGTTCCCGTTCTCATGCAGCCTTGTTACTTTAAACAGCCCGCTTTTCACCCGATACAGATAATCGCAGCTGTCTCCCTGGCGGAACAAGGCTTCCCCTTTGTGCAGAATCATCTCGCTCTCTCCTTTAGCTTCACTTTATATATATTGGTCATTATACAGAAATACGCCTGAAAAATGCAGCAGACTACAATAAAAAACTGCGGGCAGCAGAAAGGTGTCTGATGTCCCGCAGTTTTTTATTGTGATTAATGAGATTATTATTTAGCCTGCAGCGGTTTCTTCCATAGTCCAAAGGCCAGACCGGAGATGACGGAACCGATCAGAACGGCCAGCAGGAACAGCAGCGCATTGCTGGAAAGAGCGGCGACGAAAATCCCGCCGTGCGGCGCAGGAACGTTAATATGCCAAAGCTGAGTGAGCCCGCCGGCTACAGCTGAACCTAAGATACAGGTAGTCAGGACACGCAGCGGATCGGCCGCAGCAAAAGGAATCGCGCCTTCTGTGATAAACGATAAACCAAGCACATAGTTGGTGATACCGGATTTGCGTTCGGTTTCCGTGAATTTATTCTTGAACAGTGTAGTCGCCAGTGCAATCGCCAGCGGAGGAACCATCCCCCCTGCCATAACGGCGGCCATCATCAATCCATTCTCATTACCGCTTGAGGTAAATACTCCGATTGCAAAGGTATATGCTGCTTTATTGAAGGGACCGCCCATATCAATAGCCATCATTCCGCCAAGAATAATTCCCAGAAGGACCATGTTACCAGTACCAAGATTGTTAAGCACATCAATGAGTCCTTCATTGAGCCAGCTGAAGACCGGATCGAACAGGTAGAACATTACGGCGCCTGTAATCAGCAGGGAGAACACCGGGTAGAGCAGAATCGGCTTCAGCCCGTCAAGCGTACGCGGCAATCCGGCAAAGGCTTTGCGCAGGCCAACGACCACATAACCGGCGAGGAAACCTGCAGCAAGTCCGCCGAGGAAGCCTGCATTGGAGTTCAGGGCCATGAGACCGCCGACCATCCCGGGCATAAGCGCCGGCCGGTCGCCGATGCTCATCGCGATAAATCCGGCGAGGATCGGAATCAGGAAGTGGAAGGCACCGTCTCCGCCGCCGATCGTCTGGAGCAGCTTCACCAGCGGATTGTCAACGCTGGCCACCTGCTCGATCAGGAAGGAGATCGCCAGCAGAATACCTCCGCCAACTACAAACGGGAGCATATGCGAAATACCGTTCATCAGGTCTTTATAGATTTTGCTGCCGATGCTGCCGGACTTTACAGCCACTGCGTCATCATGGCTGCTTCTTCCTTCGCTCTGGTAGATCGGAGCATCGCCTTTTACAGCCTTGCTGATCAGCTCTTCCGGCTTCCGTATGCCGTCGCTGACCGGTCTTTGCAGCACTGGCTTGCCGGCGAAGCGGGCCATTTCCACATTCTTGTCGGCGGCAATAATAACGCCGCTGGCCCGGCGGATCTCATCCGCAGTCAGCACATTCTGCGCACCTTCGGAGCCGTTAGTCTCCACACGGATATTAACGCCCATTTCCAGCGCTTTTTTCTTAAGGGCATCCTCTGCCATAAAGGTGTGGGCAATCCCGGTAGGGCAAGCTGTTACAGCGACAACGAAGCTTGAGGAAGCCGGGTTTCCTGTAATTACCCGTTCAGAAGCTGGCTTAGCTGTGCCTGCAGCCCCGTTCTCTTGTGCTTTAGCCTCTTCTTCTGCCTGCTTGGCATCAAACAGGGCAGCAACCTCATCCGGTGTACCTGCATTCATGAGTGCTTCGATGAATTCGCTTTCAATCAGCAGCCTGGACAACGAAGCCAAGGTGCGCAGGTGCATATTTCCAGCACCATCAGGTGCTGCAATCATAAAGAACAGCTTAGCAGGTTCATCATCCAGTGAAGCAAAATCAACACCGGCATGGCTTTTGGCGAACACTACGGTTGCTTCATTGACCGCCTTTGTCTTGGCATGAGGCATCGCAATTCCTCCGCCGATTCCCGTGCTGGACTGGGCTTCACGCGCCAGAATCTTTTCTTTGAACAGCTTCTTGTCGTTGATCCGTCCGCTGGCCGCAAGACTGGCGATCAGTTCATCAATCGCCGCTTCCTTCGTTGTGGCCTGCAGGTTCATGATCATTGTATCTTTTATCATCAGGTCTGTAATTCTCATGTTAATCAGCTCCCTATTTTCCTATGAATGCCGCTTGCTTATATCTGTGAAATTTGAATCTGCGGCCGAAGCTGCTCAATAAGCTCCCCGTCCGCCAAGTCATCAGAGAATGCAGTCGCACTTCCCGATGCAACACCTGTGCGGAATGCCTCCAACACATCCCCCGTCTTGGACAACGTACCCACGAACCCGGCAATCATCGAATCCCCGGCGCCTACAGAATTCTTCACCTTGCCTGCCGGCGCGTTCGCATAAAACACCCCCTGCTCTGAAATGAACAGCGCTCCTTCACCTGCCATGGATACAAGCACATGCTGCGCACCTGATTCCAGCAGCTTGCGTCCGTAAGTGATAATTTCCGCTCTGGTGCTGATGGTCACGCCAAACAATTCGGCAAGTTCATGATGATTCGGCTTGACGAGCAGCGGCCCATGGATAAGCGCCTCCTTCAAGGCCTGGCCGGTCGTATCGATGACGAAGTCCGCCCCCTGCTCCTTGCATACTCCAATCAGCTTGTTATAGAAGTCATCGCCAAGCGACGGGGGAATGCTGCCGGACATGATAACGGTATCTCCAGACTTAAGATTATAAAGCTTGCCCATCAGTGCATCGGCTTCCTCCATGCTGATGTCCGGTCCGGCTCCGTTAATCTCGGTTTCTTCGCCGGATTTCAGCTTGATATTGATCCGGGTGTCACCACAGACCGGAACAAAATCACTGGAAGTGCCTTCTTCCTCCAGCGAGTCCTCAATGAACTGGCCGGTGAACCCGCCAAGGAAGCCGGTCGCCGTATTTCTAACTTTGAGCTGATTCAGGACGCGCGATACGTTGATCCCTTTGCCTCCCGGCAGTTTCAAATCACGTGTCATACGGTTTAAGCCGCCGAGCCTCAAATCTTCAACTTCCACGATATAGTCAATGGAAGGATTGAGTGTCACTGTATATATCATTTTCATCCCTCATTATTGTGGTTTACTTGAGCTCAGACGATGGTAAAGTCTACATCCAGCGCTTCGAGCCCGCGGATAAAGCTGTCCGGCGTGTCCGAATCCAGGATGAAATGATCAATTTCCTGCAGGTCAGCCACTTTGCAAAAGGAGACCTGGCCGATCTTGCTGTGATCCGCCAGCAGAATAGCCTGTTTGGCAACGGCAATCATTTTGCGTTTCGTAGCAGCCTCCAGCATATTCGGGGTGGAAATCCCGTCGTGCAGATCCAGTCCGTTCGTACCGAGAAAGGCTTTATCCACCCGTACCATCTCCAGGGACCGTTCCGTCATCGGGCCTACGAAAGCCATCGTATCCGGCCGCAGCATGCCACCGGTAATCGATACTTCGATATTCCGGCAATCCTTGAGCTCGTTCAGGGCCATAATCGAATTGGTAATGACCTTAAGGTTGGAGAAGCTCTTCAGCGCCTTGGCAATCTGCAGGGTCGTCGTTCCTCCGTCCAGCAGGATCGCGTCGCCTTCCTGAATCAGCTCGACCGCCTTACGGGCCATCCGCAGCTTCTCCTCCTGGAACCGGTCTTCCTTGTCCGGAAATGCAGCCTCAAAGTTGACACTTTGCAGCGATACCGCTCCGCCATGTGTCCGCTTCAGCAGCCTTGCTTCCTCCAGCTCCTTCAGATCCCTGCGAACCGTCGATTCCGAGACGCCAAGCTGCTGGCTAAGCTCCTGCACGGATGCTCTCGTCTGCTCCTCCACGAACTGCACAATGCTGCGTTTCCTCTCCTCTTCAAACAGCAAATCCATCACTCCTTGGATGCAGTGCGCGGGCTTATATTCTGCCAGCTCTGCATCATCTATGCTTACTTATGATAATTTTGCTCATTTGCTTGAATCCCAATGCTCGTTATTGATCATTTGTGCTCATTTATGATTTTAACAGCGTTTTCAAGGTCTGTAAAGCGCTTTTTTAATCACAAATGCGCATTCAGCTCTTCGCTGGAAATATCCTCCCGATTGCCTATCTCATCTAGGTAGACAATGACATATTTTATAATACATATGGCGAAAAGCGGGTGAACAAGAAATGGCCTATAACAATAAAAATTACAATTACGGAAGTGGTCTTGGGAATAAGAAAAACAGCAACAATTCCGGGAAAAGCAGCAACCCCTTAGAATCGGAGGAACTGTCTGCCGATGATTACGCGATTATTGCCGCCGGATTGGCAGCGCTGGGAGAAGTTTTTGCTTTTTTATCCCTTGTCAAGGCCAAACAAGTAGCCAAAGAAACCAGCGGCCAGGCCGATATAGAAGAAGCATTATACGTCCAATCACGAAAAAAAGCGATGAAACGGAAATCCCGTCCACCGCGCTGATGTTTTTTATAGGCAGCCGTCCTCCCTCAGGAGCCTGTTAAACGGACTCCAGCGGAAGGGTCTGATGCTGCTCCAAGAGTTCACTAACCTGCTTGCGCTGATCCTCGGGAACATTCACAATGACAAGAATATGTTCCTGTTCAGCATGCTCCGCATACCGGGCGGCATCCTGCTTAGGAATTCCAATACTAATCAGGCTGACGGTTAGGCCATCACCTTCCAGGTCAGCCCCTGCCAGCTTGCGCGCAGCCGGACCTGCGGCCACAGCGGTATCATCAATCATATCCAGCCCTACCCCAAGCTCCCGGGCGGTTCCGAACAAGCCCGAATTCCCATTTCCACTCTCCGTTTTTCCAATACCGGTATCATGGCTGATGATCTCGAGCGTATTCTTCTGTTTCGTGACGGCTGAGATTTGCTTCGCTTTAATTCCACTTTTACGCAAGGCCTCGATAGCAAGCGCAGCATCGCTCCTGTGCCCGAATATCCCTATAACCAGTGTAGTCATCTGCAATCCCCTCCTATTATTGCGATATTAACCGCCTATTTTACCGCTTAAACCAGGATAGGGGGTATTGGGGGCGTAACCCGGCTGAATCAATCACTAGCAATTCGGTTATAAAGATAGAATCGGGATTATGTTACTAGAACATCCATGATCCTAACGGATACATAATGTGTAATTAGAATATAGGAGGTGCTGCTATGCTGCAAAGTAAGTATTTTCGGACCTGTCTGTCCATTATTGCCTTCTTAACGATTCTCTATCTGGGCTCCAAGGTATTTTTCCTGTTTAATCCTGTGCTGGCGATTCTAAATCTGCTGCTGGTGCCAATGATGCTGTCGGGATTTATGTATTATCTGCTGCGGCCGCTCGTAAAGTTTCTGGAGAAGCATAATCTGAACCGGGCACTGTCTATTCTGTTAATCTATCTCGTGTTCATCGGCCTGTTCGTGCTCTTCTGGATCCTCGTCTGGCCAACGCTGCGCGAGCAATTCCAGACTTTTATCGATAACATGCCTTACCTTGTCCAAGGAATACAAGATCAATTCACCAAGCTGCAGAGCAATCCTACCTTCTCGCGCTTTTTCAAAGGCGATACCGATCTTTCGGCGAGAGTCTCCGAATATTTGAGCGATGGCATCACATGGGTGACCAACTCCATGTCCAATCTTATCGGCGTCATCTCCAGCATCGTCGTCATCATAGCCACGCTGCCGGTTATTCTGTATTACATGCTCAAAGACGGGCATAAGCTGTCGCCGATTCTGCAAACCCTGATTCCACGAAAGTACCGCAAGGAAGGCCAGGATATTCTGGCGGATATCGACAGTGCGCTGAGCGGTTTTATCGTTACCCGTGTGCTGCTGAACGTTGTCCTGGGCATCATGCTGTATATCGGTTTTTTAATTATCGGATTGCCCTATTCACTGCTGCTCGCAGTCATCTCCATACCGCTTAACTTCATTCCTTATGTCGGTTCGCTGCTTGCCGCTGTACCGGTGGTTATCGTCGGATTCATCGAATCTCCATCGATGGCGATCTGGTCGCTCGTCATAATTGTCATTGCCCAGCAAATTCAGGATAATGTACTCTCTCCGATCATTTACGGTAAATCGCTGGATGTACATCCGCTGACCACGGTTGTCCTCGTGCTGGTGGGTGGAGATTTCTTCGGAATTATCGGGGTATTGATTGCTCTGCCGGTCTACATGACTGCCAAAATCATCTTTTTGCGGATCTACGAGATTGTTATTGCAGAAAGGGTGGAGGAAATTCAAATCACCCCAGAGGAGAAGCTGTAGGAAAAATAAAAAGGGCTGTGCCTCTCCTTCCGGAGGGCACGGCCTTTTGTTAGGGGATCTGCTCAGCCCCGCAGGGAACGGACCACAAAGAGATGTGAGCCTTTCATCAGGTTCTGTCCGTCCTGGAGGGTGACCGAGCCTTTGGTATGCGAGATGATTACCGAATTAAATGCGACCAGCTGATCACCTCTCCAGACGGTTACCGCTGATTTAAAATAAACTGCGTTGTCAAACTGCTGCCGTTCTCTCATGACGTATCCGACGGAGTGTAAAACCGGGGGCAAAGCTCTCTCCTTGGGAGCGAGTGCCTTTATGAACACAATGTCACGAAAAGGTACAGCAATTTCCTGATGGCCGATAACAGCCACCGAAGCCGCAGGGTCCCATTTGCGCAGCACACCCTTCATGATCGTATACGGCGGTTCGCCGCAATACATAATGACAGGTCTGCCTACCCAATGCTTCATTGCTACACCCCCTTCGCTGTGTCCTAGCTACCTATACATTCGGTATGGACCAATCTATTCCTTTCAAACCCTGTGACTCTAAAAATTGATTCGCCTGTGAAAAGGGCCTGCTGCCTAAAAATCCCCGGTGTGCGGAGAATGGACTGGGATGCGGAGACTGGATGATCTTATGCCGGCTCCGGTCAAGGTTGGCCCCTTTTTGCTGGGCATGGCTGCCCCAGAGAATAAATACGACCGGCTCTGTCCGTTCATTCAGCTTTTCCATAATGGCACCCGTAAATGTCTCCCAGCCCAGTCCTTTATGAGAATTGGGTTGTCCTTCACGTACAGTTAAGACTGTATTGAGCATCAGCACGCCTTCTTCGGCCCAATGCAGCAAAGAGCCATGATTCGGAGCTGTTACCCCTGTATCGTTCTGCAGCTCCTGGTAAATATTGCGCAGTGAGGGCGGAATCCGCACCCCGGGCTTCACCGAAAAGCTTAATCCGTGAGCCTGGCCCGCTCCATGATAAGGGTCCTGTCCCAGTATAAAGACCCGCGTCTTGCTGAAAGGCGTCAGCTTGAGTGCCGAGAACAGCAAATCCTTCGGCGGGTAAACAGTATATTGGCTGTACTCCGCTTCTAACGCATTAAGCAGTTCCTGAAAATAGGGTTTCTCCATTTCCTGCTGCAGCACCTTATCCCAATCGTTGCCGAACATCCCCGGTCTCCTCCCGCTTTTTGCCTGCTGGTAAATCTATCGTTTAACTAATATAATCTATTACCCAATATCCGGGGGCTATTTCCGCCCGTAATCCGCCTTGATCTCGCCCCACTCCTTGGTCTGCCATTTCAGGACCTTATTGTCATAAGTATTCGTCCGGAGCCAGTGCTCGGCCCTGTCAATCAGCGTCCAGATCTCCTCTGTTGAAGCATCCCGTGCCAGTGTTGTGGCTACTTTCTTCTGCTTGACCCATTTCATGGCATTGACGGAATCGCTGTAAACGGTCTTGCTGCTGCCCTCTTTTTTCAACAGCGCCAGCGCGTGGACGATCGCCAGGAACTCACCAAGATTGTTCGTGCCTCTCTTAATCGGACCGCAGGAGAAGATAACATCCCCGGTCTGGGTATCTACACCTTTATATTCTACCGGACCCGGGTTGCCCCTGGTACCGACATCCACAGAGATACTGTCGTAATCAATCTCCGCCGACGTCGGAACGGAAGCGCTCCGGCTCCACGAGCCTGCCGGTTTGCCCTTCGCCCCGCCGGATGCTGCAGCACCGGTTCCCCAATTGCCTTTCCAGCCTGCCTTATAGGCGGTATCGGCTGCTGCCTTAGACTCATAGGACTTGTATTTGGCCCCGGTATAATGATCAGTCTGGGCCTGGCATTCAGCCCACGTGCTGTATACGCCCGGCTGCTTGCCTTCCCATACTACGTAATATTTCTGTTTTGCCATGGTTACTGCCCCCTGCCGCCAAAAATTCATCAGAAGAATATTGTAATCTAAACCGCGTCCAGTTTGAAGTGCATTTATTGGGACGGTCTGCACCCCGGAGGAATTGCAGGATAATTAATTAGGGTAAGACTCATACTATGACAGGCTGTTCAATCCAGCACCTTGAGCGCAGTATCGATGATATTCAGCAGTTTGCGCCGGTCCTGTGTTGATTTGACCATAACCCGCAAGCCTACCAGCACGTTGTGAAGATAGGCCGCCATCACAGCCGGTTCATAGCTGCGCTGAAGCTCCCCGCTCTCCTGCCCGTGACGCAGCAAACGTTCAAAGAGCCGCTCGGTGTTCAGGAAGGCATCATTCACTTTGGCTGCCGCGTCCGGATCGAGATTGGAAAGCTCCACCGCCGTATTGACGAGCAGGCAGCCTTTCGGTTCGATCTCTTCCCGGAGTACGGCCATTTCAAACAACAGCCGGATAGCCTCCTTGGCTGAGGAGAGCCCTTCGACCCGGTTCTCCATCTTGGAAGAAAAGATTTCCGCATAACGGTCTATCACCTTCATATATAAAGTATGCTTATCGCCAAAGGTATCGTACATGCTCCGTTTATGGATCCCCATACCGGAAACCAGGTCCTGCATGGAGGTTTTCTCATAACCTTGCTGCCAGAAGATCGTCATTGCTTTTCCGAGTACGTTGTCAACATCAAACTCCTTGCTTCTAGCCATAAACATGCTCCTTTCTGGTGCTATTTTACCATTTATAGAACGTTCGGTAAATATTACTCAAGATCGTGAAGTAATCGCTTCAATTCTGCACCATTCATTCTATATTAATTATGAAGCTACCCGTACAAGTACTGCTAGAACACAATTTTGTCCAAAAGAAATGAGGTGCAGCGATGCATTCGCCAATACGCCGGCTGCTTCCATGGATCCTGCTGTCTTTACTGCCCCTTCTTTTGTCATGCAGCAGACAGGCAGCGGAGCAGAATCCGGTATTCCGGATTCAGTCCGGGCAGAATATAAAACTTCTCTCGACAACAGACACACATTATTTATCCCGTGGACTTACCGATAACGGCCCGGCTTTCAGCCGTTTTCTGGCTGCTGGAGACGGTAAACAGGTCACCTACAGCGAAGAAACGCTGGATGCCCTGGAATACGGTATCGGACTTCAGCAGCCGGCGGCAGTCATTATCAGCGGAGACCTGACCCTTAACGGGGAACAAGCCAGCCATCAGGACTTAGCCAAGCATCTGGAGTCCATCGAGCAGCATACCGGTACGCAGGTCTACGTGATTCCCGGTAATCACGATGTGCAGAACCCTTGGGCCCGGAGCTTCCAAGGAGAGCGGCAAATCCCTGTGGACTCCGTCTCCCCCAAAGCTTTCCGCAGTATTTACGGCGCTTTCGGTTATGAAGATGCGGTGTTATCGGATAAAAACTCGCTTAGTTACCTGGCTGCCCCTTCAGATGACCTGTGGCTCCTGATGCTCGATACCAGCCAATACCGAAGCAATAAAAAACTGGGCCACCCCCAGCTGGATGGTCGTCTGTCTGCCTCCACCCTGAAATGGATTGATAAATGCGGCAGACTTGCGGCAGACAGCGGGGCGCATATCGTAGCGGTCATGCATCACAGCCTGCTCGATCACAGTGAATTCATCCATGAAGGCTTCACGGTTAAGAACAATAATCAGGTCATTGAAACACTGGTCCGGAACGGCATTACCACTGTGTTCAGCGGACACATCCATATCCAGGATATCCGCAAGTACGGTGCAGAGGGTACGGATATCTATGATATTGCTGAAAGCGCGCTCTCCGTCTACCCGCATCAATTTGGTTTACTTAACTATTCTCCCGCAGATCAGGCACTTGATTACCGCACCTCCAGACTGAATGTGGAGCTGTGGGCAAAAGCAGCAGGAAGCACAGATTCAAATCTGCTTCACTTCTCTACTTTTAGCAAAGAGTCATTCCGGAAGCTGTCCGCTGACCGGAGCTACGTGCGATTATCACAGGACAGCCGTTATGCCAACTATTCATCCTCCCAGCTACAGGCCATGGCTGACGTTGCCGGAAAGCTTAATGAAATGTATTTTGCGGGGACAGGGGATTCGGATCATGCAGCTGTTCTTGCCTCAGAAGGCTATCGTCTCTGGCAGAACGCACCGTCAAGCGGATTGCGGAGTTATGTTATAGACATGGCACTGCTGGAACAGCAGGAGAATCATCACCTGCAGGTAAAATTAACCGGCCGGTAGGGTTTAAGCAGCGTGAATTACATTAGCTCTATACCTGGAGTGACCAGGATATCAGCTTAAATAACCAGATCTGGAAAGGCACAGCTTAAAAGGGCCGGCAATATTACGGGCGCAGGAATGCTCGCTTCAGAAGCATAAGCTAGGTTTGAATTTCTACTGCGATAAGCAGTTCAATTCAAGGAAATCCAAACCCTATATAGCTTATATAAAACATAAGGGCGCCTGCCTGTGCAGAACGCCCTTTTTATTACTTCAATCATACCCGCCCACCGCTTCAGGCAGCTCCAGATATTCCTTCTTAGTCATGACCCGTTCCCAGATATAGCTCCGCAGTTCCTTCAGCTTCTTAGCATCCCCGCCAACCCCACAGTTCTCCTCGCTCCAGTCAAACGAATGCCGTTCCCCATCCAGCTGTATCTGCCAGTGTTCCTCTTCATAAGGCGTCTGACTGCAGCCCTGCTTCAACGGCTGCAGATTTAGCTCTCTCAGGATGTTAATTTCACGCAAACGGGCATAAATGTCCGCCATTTCACGGTCTGTAAAGGTCAGCACCGCTTGTGCCGTTCCGTGGGTCACCAAATCCTTGGTGATTGTATGGTTGAACGTATTGACTTCCTTCTTACCCATAATCCCGAATCGTACGGAGAAGGCAAAATCCTCCGGCATTTCTTCCGGCATTAGAACAGCCGCCGCGGTAGGACCCGCTGACCGATCGACCGTATTCCCCTCGCACCCGGCAAGCCAAAACACGAGCAGCAGCGAAAACAGAGGCAGTAATGGCCGCATCATCCTTCCTCCTTCAATACAGATTCTGCAAAAAAGATACTTCCCGTATGCAGAAAAGTATCTTGGAGTGAATCACTTCTCTAGGTTTCATAGCAAAAAGATGCAGTAGACTCCAGTACACCGGCAATATAACCGGATACTTCAACATGTACAGGATGAACAAGATAAGCTTCGAAGTCCTGCATAGTCTCATATTGAACAATCAACATAAGATCGTAAGCAGCGCTGCTGCGGCTTCGCGCCCGTTCACCAGCAGCGTGATCCGGTGCTCTCCCGGATAATGGCGACGGGTCGTCAAGTCTGCCCACCGGTGCGTCCGCACCGCTGACAGCCTCGAACCTCCCGGCACTGTCTTATCGGACAGCAGGAACAGCTTGCGTGAGGTTTTCCCGCCCGCCTTCACGAAGTCTATCCCGTATTCAATCCGGATACGCACCGGATCACCTTCACGGACCGTAAGGCTATAGCGCAGCTCGCAGCTGCCGCCAATCTGCAGCACAGACGGCTCTACAGACAGAGAGGCAGCAGCCACCAGCGGCATATCCTCCGTCTCGTCCGCATATCCGAATAAAGCCATAACCTCCGGGTTAGCTTGACGGATCAGGGAGCGGCAGCCATGCCGCACAATCCAGTCCGTGTGTTCACTAACCCCCTTCCAGCGGCGTGCGATGCCTATGACCACATCCGGGTGGTCCTTGGCGATGTCGTTCAGATTGTTGGCAACACTTTTGCGCACATACAGCGAAGGGTCTGCCTTCAACTGCTCCAGCACCGGCAGGACCGGAGACGGGTCGAGCTTGAACATCGGCAGCGCCTGGCCCCAGGGCAGGCGTGGCCGGCTGCCTTCGCTGGCCAGCCGCCGCACATGCTCATTGTCATGGCGCGACCAGACCCGCATCTGTGCCATCATCCGCTGCGGGTCA
Source organism: uncultured Paenibacillus sp. (assembly GCA_927443375.1). Taxonomy (GTDB): domain Bacteria; phylum Bacillota; class Bacilli; order Paenibacillales; family Paenibacillaceae; genus Paenibacillus_AQ. The sequence continues at coordinate 26,299 of CAKMKL010000167.1, forward strand.
CGAAGCATAAACGGCCTGACGGCAAACTCAGCCGAC
>CAKMKL010000168.1 GCA_927443375.1 uncultured Paenibacillus sp.
TCGAAACAATGATAACGGATTTGGCCATGCATTAGAGGCGGATAATTGGAACCCCAATTCATCACCGTATACAACCGGAATTGCGGTTGCCATACTGCATGAAATCGGGATTGCCGATGCACAGCATCCTCAAATTACAGGTATTTTGGCGTACCTTGAGCACTGTGAACCGTTTTCTGAGCAAGGCTGGCCATTTACGATACCATCCAACAGTGATTTTCCCCATGCACCCTGGTATACCTATAGCGAACAAAGTAACATCGACAATGGCTTCCACGCTACTGCAGGTTTAGCCGGTTATATCTTAAAGTTTGCTGACCCTTCTTCCAGATTGTATAAGAAAGCCGTGACCCTTGGTGATAAAATGATGGATAAGCTCAGGAAGTCCGGACAACTCGAAAGCCATGAGCTTGGCGGTTATGCTACCTTTCTCCGGGATGTAGAGTCGGCAGCGTTAAACGGCAGATACAATTGTGATGAACTTGCGGTAAGGCTGCAGGAGTTGGTAAATGATGCGATTGAAAGAGAGCCCGCCAAGTGGCCGGTCTATTCGATGAGGCCGTCTATGTACATATCGTCTGCAGCTAGTATTTATTACAAAGGGAACGAAGAGATTATGGAAAAGGAGCTTGATTACATCCTTCATTCCAGAACTGGCGAGGGTGTATGGGATATTATGTGGAAGTGGGCGGATTACCCGAATGCGTTCGCAGTAGCTGAAAACTGGTGGAAAGCAAATTGGGCCATTCATAACATGTTGCTGTTAAGGGAGTTCGGGCGAATCGATGAATCGGCATTTTCGAGATATGAACCGGTACCATTATGAGGCACTAAGGCGAAAAAAACGCTCCCGGAGATTCTAACTTCCGGGGGCGTTCTTTATGAATAAACCGACTCAGGTAATTGAGGCTTCGTAGATAGCTTGCGTGGATTTTGCGAGCAATGCGTTGAATTCATCATCAGTCTGCCCGTCGCTGAGTCCCTGTGATAAGGCACGTGAGAAGCTGGCGATTAATCCGTGGTTACGCGACAGCTTTTCATTCGCCTCAGCTTGGGTATAGCCGCCGGACAATGCCACGACCCGTACCACATGCGGCTCCTGGATCAGCTCACTGTAGAAATTGTTCTCCACCGGTAAAGAAAGCTTCAGCATGACTTTTACGTCTTTATCAAGAGTGGATAAGTGAGTTAAAAGCTCGTCCTTTAATATCTTTTCCGATTGTGCCTTATCGCTACTATGAATATCCACTTCAGGTTCGATGATCGGTACCAGACCATGTCCGGCAATCTGCTTGGCGAAAGCGAACTGCTGCTCTACGACTTCATGAATACCGCCAGGGCTTGCCTCTTTAATCAGTGAGCGCATTTTGGTTCCGAAAATATTTTTTTGGACGGCCCGCTTCAAAAGCTCATCCAGCCCGGGGATGGGCTTCATGAGTTGAACCCCATTGTGAAGCTCCGCCAGTCCCTGATCGATTTTGAGAAAAGGCACAATGCCTTTCTGCTCCCAGAGGTAATCGGCGGTGAACTGGCCGTCAATGGTAAGATCCATTGTGTTTTCGAAAAGAATGGCACCTAGAATGTGCCTGGAAACAAATGCGGGACTTTTGATGATCCGTGTCCTCATCGCATGCACTAAGGTAAACATTTCCTGATCATTGGAGTAACGGTCTTCGCGGATACCGTATTGCAGCAGTGCTTTCGGAGTGCTTCCTCCGCTTTGATCCAAGGCTGCAATAAAGCCGTTCGCATGTTGAATCTGCTCTAACTGTTTCGTATTCATGGATGTTTCTCCTCTCGTTTACATAGATTTGGAGATCAACTTGAACCTGTTTATTATATCATTCCTGCGTGTAGGTATACATTTTTGGTGTATTAGACTGAAGCTGCCCTTAGCTTACAACTGGAAAATTCCTGAGAATTTGCTTTCTTATGAGGGCGTTTTCATTGTTATTAAGGCAGGCACTGTACGGATCTAACATAGACTACACGTTGTATCTTGAAAAGATATTGTAATTATTTATTAATAGGTATATCATCGTCAAAAATGGATAATCCAACCTTTGTCTCCGGCTTAACTAAAACACATGGGAGGTTTTGATGATGCAACGCTCTTTATCTGATTGCCGTGCTTTAGTAACAGGGGCTTCCGGATTTATAGGCGCCTGGCTAACTCGTCACCTCGTTGATCGAGGTGCTGAAGTAACCACTATTTTGAGCGAGTTCAATCCGCGGAGCCAGTTTGCCAAGCTGGGATTGGACAAGGAGATTCGATGCTATTATGGGTATATTACCGATTACAACCTGATCGAACGTGCAATTACAGACGGAAAAATAAATACTGTCTTTCACCTCGCTGCTGTTTCCCTTCAAGACTTGGCCTACCAAATCCCCTGGCAAACTTTTGAAACCAATGTAAAGGGAACCTATAATCTTCTGGAGGCTTGCCGTGTTCACCAGGACCAGGTATCGAAAATAATAGTTGCATCCAGTGACAAGGTATACGGTGACAGTCCTATTCTCCCCTATTATGAAGACATGCCAATTCAAGGCAGAAATC
>CAKMKL010000169.1 GCA_927443375.1 uncultured Paenibacillus sp.
CACAGCCGGTATGGTGATTGGCCTCGACGGGGATCTGGGTGCGGGAAATGCCAAAAAAAGCAGAGCAGCTTTATCCATCACAGAAGGATCGCTGCTCTGCTTATATTCCGTTATAAATTCCAATTCTGTGTGAACAGCCGCAATTTGAAGGAGACGCCTAACTTCCCTGTTCCTCCAGCCGCTCCACACCAACCGTATGGGTATTCGTTGGACGTGATCCCACCTGCACTGTAGCCATGCCGTTTGCTTCGTCCACACGCTCGATCCACACCGGCTCCCCGTCCAAATGTACAGAGATCATCTCCTTGGAAGCATAAATGTCCTTTGCCCGTTTTACGTCCATTTTTTTGGTCTCCTTAAAGTTTTGTAATAGCATAAGCCCACTGAATCTGGTTCGTACAAAACTCGCTTCGAAAGCATACGCTTTTCCCTCTTATTCCTCGTCTGCTTCAGGTTCGCCGATCGTTGCATCTGCATCCAGATACCCGGCGGCGTCTATATTCAGTTCATCATCCGGATCTGCGATAATATTCGCCCAATCCACAACCTCTGCCGGTATATCCTGCCGAGGTAGCGCATCGCTCCACTCATTCCGTCCTCTGTCCATAGGTTCCTCCATTTTGCTTCGCTGTAATGCATACCGCTTGACGCGGCTCCCCTTCAGGGTCTGGCTTTATTTTTTCCCAAGGTTCGCAAAAAATGCATCAGGCTAGAAAATGCGGCATCGCCCAATACTAAGCCATAGCACTTATAATCAGGAGGCGATATCGATGCATACCGTTTGGAAAGGAGCCATCAGCTTCGGACTTGTGCATGTACCGGTCAAAATGTTCTCCGCCACGGAGGATAAAGACATCTCCCTGCGGTACATCCACAAGGAATGCGGCAGTCCGCTGTCCTATGTACGCAAATGTCCGGTTTGTGAGAAGGAAGTGGGCTGGGAGGAAATCGGCAAGGGGTATGAGTACGAAAAAGGAAAGTTTGTCCTCTTTGACAAAGAGGAGCTGGACCAGCTCACCGAAGAAAGCAGCAAAAGCATTACAATCCTCGACTTTGTAGATTTGACGGAGATTGACCCAATTTATTTCCAGAAAACCTACTACCTGTCACCTGACCAGGCGGGCACCAATGCTTACCGGCTGCTGATGGAGGCGATGCGCCAGACCGGTAAGATCGGGATTGCCAAGATCTCTATCCGATCTAAAAGCAGCCTCGCTGCCATCCGCGTGCTTGAGGATTGCCTGGCGATTGAGACCATCTTTTATCCGGATGAGGTGCGGCCAGTCTCCCAGGTCCCCGGATTGCCGGAAGCGGGCATGGTAAGCGACAAGGAGCTGGATATGGCCAAGCTGCTGATCTCTCAGCTGTCCACACCGTTTGAGCCGGAGAAATATACGGACGACTACCGCCAGCGGATGCTGGACTTGATCTCCCATAAAGTTTCCGGAGAGGAATTCCATATCGCACCGTCGCGGCAGGAGAACAATGTCATCGATCTGATGGCTGCCCTGCAGGCCAGTATCGAAGCTGTCCAGCACATCCCGGCTGATCCCGGCCCTTCTCTGGCCGGCTCAGCCGGCAAGCCAAAAACGGCAGCCGCGGCAAAGAAGAAAACAGCCAAAGCCAAAACGGCTGAAGCGGCGCCGGGAACTGCAGTAGTTAACGAAGCAACCGGGCCGATTCCCGTCCTAGCTCCCAAAGCGAAGCGCCGCAGCCCTAAAAGCAAAGAGACCGTTTCCTGAACCCTCGTTCCTACAAAATATTCAGGAGGTGCGCCATGGAAATGCAGCCGGTTACACCGTTTGAACCAGTACTCGCTGCGCAGCTCCCGTCCGGCAGCCAGTGGATCGCCCAGATCAAATGGGACGGGGTCCGAATGCTCTCTTATTATGACGGGAACCATGTAGAGCTGATCAACCGCCGCGGCAACCGGCGCACATTGCAATATCCTGAGCTGACGGTGCCCCGCAGCTACTGCCGCGCAGACTCTTTCATCCTGGACGGTGAGGTTATTGCGCTCAGCGGCGGCAAACCGTCCTTCCATGAAGTGATGCGCCGCGACAGTCTGAAAAGCGAAACAGCTATCCGGGCTGTGACGCCGCAGGTACCGGTCCTGTATATGGTATTTGATATGCTCTACTGCAACGGGGTATGGCTGCTGGATCAGCCCTTATCCCGGCGGCAGCAGATGCTCAGTGAGATGCTGCTGCCGCATCCCCATGTGCAGAATGTGCCCAGCTACGCGGATCCGGCAGAGCTATTCTCCGCTGCCTTGAACGGAAGGCTGGAGGGGATTGTCTGCAAGGATATGGGCAGCACCTATGCCCCCGGCGGGAAAGATAAACGCTGGCAGAAGCGCAAGATCATTTCTGATGTGACCGCAGTTGCCGGCGGCGTCACCTTCCGCGACGGCATCGTAAATGCCCTTCTGTTCGGGCTATATGATGATGCCGGTAAGCTGCACTATATCGGACATGCGGGAGCAGGACGGTTGACTGCCATGGATTGGCGGAACCTGACGGCGCAGGCACATAATCTGACCATTCCCGTAATGCCTTTCGTGTCTCTTCCACAGCGCAGTAAGGGCGCCGTCTGGATCAGACCCAGTCTTGTATTCAAGCTGCATTTTCTGGAATGGAACAGTTCAGGCACACTGCGCCAGCCGGTGATTCAGGCACAGGTTGATCTGCCTCCGGAGGATTGCCGGATCGGACAAAGAGGGTAAGCTCTGCTTCCAGGCCGATTAGAAGCATAGCTTACCCGCTGTACAGAGGCTTATGTAAAGGAGGATACCCCTATGCCGGCCGTGCTCAAAGGCTCCATCACTGTAGACGGACAAGAGATCACAGTTACGAATCCGGACAAACCCCTCTGGCCGGAGGTTGGAATCACCAAGCGGATTTACCTGCAAAAGCTCGCCGCACTCTCCCCTTACCTGCTGCGTTATTGCAAAAACCGGCTGTTAACGGTTATCCGCTATCCGCACGGTGTGCCGGGGATGTCCTTTTATCAGAAGAATGCCCCCCAGCCGCTGCCCGGTTTTGTGAAGACAGCCCTGCAGGACGGGATTGAATATATCGTCCTGCAGGGCCTGCCCGAACTGATCTGGCTTGGCAATCTGGCCGCACTGGAATTTCATCCTTCGCTGCATTATGCAGGAAGCAGCCTGCCCTGTGAGTGGATGATTGATCTGGATCCTTCCCTCGAAGTGGAACCGCGCATTATGGAGGCGGCCGCTATGGTCGGCGATGTGCTGAAATCACTGGGCCTCGCGTCAGTTCCCAAAACCTCCGGGGCAACGGGAGTGCAAATTATTATCCCGGTGAATCCGGGGATTTCCTTTGATGAGCTGCGCAAAATCGGCCATTTTGTCGGGCGTTATGTCACCGAGAAGCGCCCGGACCTGTTCACATTGGAACGGCTCAAGAAACACCGCGGCAACAAGATTTATTTCGACTACCTGCAGCATTACGGCGGCAAAACTTTAGCCGCTCCCTATACACCGCGCGCCCGGCCGCTGGCAACGGTATCCACCCCGCTCCTGTGGGAGGAGGTCACCCGCAATGTCTCGCCTGCTGATTACCATCTGCTGAATATTGAGGAGCGGCTGGGCCGTATGGGGGATCTTATTGCTAAGGTGCCGCCGCAGCCGGTCAGTGATATTGTCTCGAAGCTGCCATGAAGCAGCCCCCAAACCCTTCCACAGGCAGAAATAAGCCCGCAGATGCCTTTAACAGGCTGCGGGCTTATCAGGTGTCCAGCTTTTGGACAGAAGGTATTCTATATGAGAATACGGCGCGGCTTGCTGCAGGCGCCGGATTGATTGCTCTGACTTTCGTAAATATACCTTCCTTCAGGGCAGCGTGCCCGCTATACCGGACAAACGCTAATGGATTGATTTTTTCTTAAAACGGCCACCTTTTACATCATGAATATTACCGATCGCAACAAAAGCGTCAGAATCCCAGTCTTCAACAATCGATTTAAGCTTCGCTTCTTCCAGTCGTGTAATGACTACAAAGATTACTTTCTTATTTTCACCGGAAAAACCGCCTTCACCATCGAGATACGTGACACCGCGTCCAAGACGCTCGGTCAGCGCTTCCCCGATATCGCGGTATTTATCGCTGATAATCCAGACCGATTTTGACTGATCCAGACCCTCAAGGGTAACGTCAATCATCTTAAAGGCAATGTAATATGCAATCAGGGAGAACATGGCATTATTCCAGCCGAATACAAAACCCGCTACGGAAAGAATAAAGAAGTTGAAGAACATGACTACTTCGCCGACAGAAAACGGCAGCTTCTTGGCAATCAGAATGGCCACAATCTCCGTACCGTCAAGCGAACCCCCGTATCTTACAACGAGTCCTACGCCGACCCCGAGAATAACGCCTCCGAACACGGCTGCCAGTAAAGGCTCAACCGTAATCGGCTTGACCGGATGCAGCAATTGGGTGCCTATAGACATCAGAATTACGGCAAATAAGGTAGATAAGGCAAAGGTTTTACCGATCTGCTTATACCCGATAACCAGAAACGGCAGGTTGAGCAGCGTCAGCAAAATGCCGAGAGGAATATTAAAAATATGGGATAGCATAATGGAAATACCGGTTATTCCGCCGTCAATCAACTCATTGGGAACAAGAAAAATTTCAAGCGCAACGGACATCATTGCCGCGCCCAGCACCATCATAACAATCCGTTGAGCCATTTTTAGCCTGACAGTCCTGACCGATCCGGATTTTTGAGGTTTTTTCTGATCCTTATTCGTAAAGATTTGCTGGCTTACATTCATAGAACTCCCCCTATAAAAAAGTATTTAAAAGAATTATCGAAAGCATCATTTCAAGAAATACTCTCTTCTATTTCGTCGTCTACCTTCATTATATCACAAAATAGGGCCAAATAAGGAATGGAACATGTACCAGCCTTCGAAAATCGCTGTTTTTGTTCCCTTTTCGGTCATAAAAGCGGGGATAACAGCTGACAAAGGCTTTGAATCAACTTGACATTCCAGGCTCGCCCTCTGAATTTTTCGGGGTCAATAAATGGGCTGTGCTTCAAATCCTTTTCAAAGTCCGAGGCCAGCTCAGCAATGCGCTCCGGACGGAGCAGAACGGCCGTCAGCTCAAAATTGGAATAGAAGCTGCGCATGTCCAAATTGGCACTGCCGATGGTGGCCAGCAGGTCGTCAATAATCATGACCTTGGCATGCATGAAACCTCTGGTGTAGCGGTAAAACTTCACTCCCGCATCCTGCAGATTCTCCAGATAGGACAATGAAGCCGAGTAGACAAGCTTGTTGTCCGGTTTGGCAGGAATAATGATTCTTACATCCACCCCGCTGAGAACAGCATTCTTGAGCGCCCGGCAGATAGTCGGATCAGGGATGAAATAAGGCGAGGCGATCCAGATACGCCTTCTGGCCGAACAAAGCGCGGCAAAATACATCTCCTGGGACGCATCAATCGCTCCATCCGGTCCGCTGGCCACCACCAGTACAGATTCCTGTTCAGTACAGCTATGGGGCGGAAAAAAGCGCGGATGGCTCAGCCAGTCTCCGGCCGCCAGCTTCCAGTCCTTTAGAAATATAGCCTGCAGTTGATATACAGAATCTCCCTCCAGCCGCAGATGGGTGTCACGCCAATAGCCCATTTTGGGGTCTTTGCCCAAATAATCATCCCCGACATTCATCCCTCCCGTAAATCCTACCAGGCCGTCGATCACCATAATTTTACGGTGATTCCGGTAATTGAACCTGCGGTCCAGCAGCGATTGAAGCAGCGGCAAAAAGAAATGAACCTCGACTCCCGCATGTTTTAAGGTGCCGATAAATTCCCGGCTCAGACGATGGCTGCCAAGCCCGTCACACAGCAGACGCACCTTGACCCCCTGACGCGCTTTGCGGACCATCACCTTCTGGAAGTGTTTTCCAATCTCATCGTCACGAAAAATATAAAATTCCAAATGGATATGTTCCCGCGCCGCTTCCATTGCCTCCAGCATGGCAGCATAGGCCTCCTGTGCATCTGGCAGTATCCGGCTGCGATTGCGTCCTGTAATATTCCGGCCGGAGAGCCTGCCGAGCAGATAGAGCAATTCCTCATGGCCCGTAAACGCCGGGTTTCCGCATTCCTCCGGCTTCTGGACAATTCGGGTTTTACCGGAGACATGGGCACCGATTTCATTAAGCCTCGATGGTGTACAGTGCTTGTCTATCTTCCGGCTCTGCCAATAATCCCGCCCCAGGAAATAATAGAGCAGCAGTCCCAGCGGAGGGCAGCAGAAGCTAAGGACCACCCAGGCCAGTGCCCTTTGCGGACGGCGGTATTCCAGCAGCACTATGATAGCAACCTGCAGCACAAAAAGACTGAGTAATAACACAATTATCTTCAAGCCGTCACCTCCATAAATTTCGGCAGCCTGGTCAGGCAGACCATTGCGCCTTGCCCTGACAAGCTGTAACTCTCCTACTTTATTCAAGCAAGCAAACCGTTGTCATGTTCACCAAAGGGATGGAATACATAGAGTAGTAGGACGAATCGGATGAGCCCATTGAATTACAAACCGCAGGACCGCATGAGAACACAAGGCGGCTCCCTAAGCCGCAGAAAGGAGAAGCTATGAAAACTCAGCCAGATCACAACCGGATTACCCTGCTTGTTGTCCGCGAGGCCGGACGCCCGGTCAGACAGCTCCAGTTATCCAAGCCGCTTGCCCTGGCCATCCCGGCCGCAGCAGCCCTCTCCATCTCCAGTCTGGTCACTTCGATGCATTTTCATGCCTCACGCTCCATTGCCGAGCTGGAGGCCGAGGCTGCTTCACTGTCGCTGACCAATCTCCGGATGGAAATGAAGGTTGCCGATAAGGAACAGACTCTGCAGCAGCTCCGCAGCCAGGTGACGGCGCTGTCAGAGGAAGCCGAGAACATCCGGGATCAACTGAAGAGCGTGGATGAGCTTGAAGCGCAGCTGCAATCCCTGATTAATCCGGATGGCAATACCGGCCGGGACACAGACTCAGAGACCGATCCGCTATCTACCTCTATGTCCACACCCGGTCCCCTCTCCGGAACCCTCCCGGCTGCAGACACAGCGGTGTCATCTACCCGGAACTATGGAGTCGCTTTCGCCGCGGAACCGGAGCCAGCTGCTGCTTCCTCTTCCCTGTCTGCCGTCAGCTTCCGTCTTGGAGCCATCTCTTCCGCATTCAACAGCACTGTAGCGCCACAGGTTGGCGGGGAGTATATCGCTGTCTATCAGGATGACCCTCTGGAGCTGGTGCAGGAAACCAGAGATGATTACGCAGAAATCCGCAGCCTGCTGGAAGAGATGGTAACCAGCATCACCATAACGATCACAGAGGCCAAGGAGGCCAAGAGCGCAGAGGCTCAATTGCAGGATAAAAAAGCCCTCTCAGAAAAAAAACGCCTGGCGCCGGCCGTCATCTGGCCTACCCACTCCAAAATGATCACTTCCAGCTTTGGCTACCGCTCCGATCCCTTTAAAGGCGTCTCCGCCTATCATTCAGGCATTGATATTGCCGGCAGCATCGGAGATCCGGTCTATGCGGCAATGGACGGTGAGGTCACTGCTTCTGAGCAAATGGGAGCAAGAGGCAAATACATTATTCTCAAGCATCCAACCGGTCTGGAAACCTGGTACATGCATTTGAACGGGATGACTGTCAATGTGGGCGATAAGGTGAGCAAAGGCCAGCAAATTGGCACACTTGGCAATACCGGACGCAGCACAGGCCCTCATCTTCATTTTCAGGTAGTGAAGCAGAACAAAGCGGTCAATCCCTTAGGATATGTGAAACCATAATGCTAAGCCTTCAAAGGCAGTTTTGTTTGTGTTGGAGTATTTCAATAGCGGATAGGCTCACACAATGTATAGGAGGGTAAAGGCATGTGGAATAGAAGCAAGCAATCAGCGATGTTCAGGTCTACTGACTCGCTGATCGGACATGGGGGCAATCTGGAGGGCAAGGTGCAATGTGACACCAATTTAAGGATTGAGGGTAACTTCAGCGGGGAAATCCAGTGCCAGGGGACTGTAACCATTGGCGAACAAAGTACGGTGCTCTCCACGATAAAAGCCAAGGAGATCATTATCGCCGGAAAAGTATATGGTGATGTTACTGCCGATCAGCGGCTCACCATGACGGGAACCGGACAGCTGCACGGTAATATCCAAGCAGGCACGCTGAGCATCATGGAAGGCAGTGTGCTGAACGGCTCTGTCATCACAGCCGAACAGCCCGCCATTGAAGCTGCAGGCGGGCATACAGAAGCCAAGAAGGCTGACAAGGCAGGCAAAGGCGCCTCCAAGCAGCAGAACAAGCTCGAAGCAGGCTAAGCGGGCTTAGCCCGCTTCGTTCGGCCAGGTTCACTTAAATTCACCTAGGAATAGCTTTGTCACCCTATGCGGCGACATCCCTTTTGCTGAAAACCAACCAGGAAACTCCCAGGAACAACAGGTAGTAAACAGCCAGTACCGCTATGGAGAACCCAAGGGTAACCCCTCCCGGACCGCTGTCTGTCAGCAGATATCCCCGCAGATCCATATGCGTAAAGATCAGATATTTGGCCCACTCGAAGCGTTCGGGATTGAAGATGCTGACAAAAATATTTTTGGTAAACATAATGAACAGCGACAGCCCGATTGCGAGACCGCTAGCCCGGAAAACACTGGAAACCATAAAAGCCAGTGCAGCGGTCAAAAACAGCTCGATATACCCGCAGAACACATCCATGAAGGAATATTCTGCCGGACTCCAGGACATCTGATTCGCTACTGCGCCCCCCTCCGAAGAGGAAAAAATCAGTGATGAAACATAAGCGAATACAATCAGTACGGCTGTACTAAGCAAGCTGAATAAAACCATGGAAATATATTTGGAGAGCAGGATTTTAGAGCGGCTCCACGGGCGGATCAGCAGCAGCTTGATGGTTCCCCAGGAAAATTCCCCCGCCACAGCGTCTGAAGCAATGACTACGGTAAAGATTGTATTCAGGAAAAAGGCGATCGTCACCGCCATCTGAAAGTTGTCCCATAATCCGGTTCCCGATGAATCTCCGCTGCTCGTATAGTAGACCAGTGCAGGGAACAGCGCACTCATGAGTGCCAGAATAAACAGCATAATCCATGTACGGACACGGCTGTAAATCTTGATATTCTCATTATGTATGAGAGCTGCAAACTCACCCAATGCCTTCACCTCCGGTAATTTCCAAGAATTGATCTTCCAGTGAACGTGACAGCGCCCTGATGCTGTACACCTTGAAACCGGCAGCCACCAGCCGTGCATTCAGTTCGGCGATTTCCTCGCGCCCTGCCTCGATAGAAATCCCGCCGTTCTTCACTGCTCCGCGGCCGATCAGCGCCAGTGCAGCTTCCGGATCATTGACCTCAAACAGCGTTTCCAGAACCGGCAGTACCGCATCTCCTACCGTCTTCAGCTGTTTGACATCAATCAGACGCCCATTCTGGATAATGGCAACACTGTCACACATCAGCTCCATCTCTGACAACAGGTGACTGGAGACAAAAACCGTCGTTCCTTCCTCCTGGCACAGGCGGCGCAAATAATCCCTCAGCTCGCGAATCCCTTGTGGATCCAGCCCGTTGGTCGGCTCGTCCAGAATCAGCAGCTTTGGCCGGTGCAGCAGTGCCTGGGCGACTCCCAGCCGCTGGCGCATACCAAGCGAATATGTTTTCACTTTGTCATGAATTCTCTGGCCAAGCCCGACCAGCTCTACCACTTCATCAATCCGCTGCTTAGTAACACCTTTGACCATTCGGGCATACTGCCGCAAATTCTGATAACCGGTTAAGAACTTATACATCTCCGGATTTTCTACGATCGCTCCGATGTTGGATACAGCTTCCTCAAAATGGTCCTTGATGCTGCGCCCGCAGATCAGAATATCCCCCCGGCTAATGGAGATCAGTCCCACCATCATACGGATCGTTGTCGTTTTACCGGCACCGTTCGGTCCAAGGAACCCGAAAATTTGTCCGGGCGGAATATCCAGCGTCAGATCACTGACCAGCGTCTTGGAACCCATTTTTTTGGTGACCCCTATCAGGCTGGCAACCGGCTTAGTCGCTACTTCTGCCGTAACTGGCATAATTTCACTTCCTTTCTTTGTTTATAAAATGAAACATATAGATTGGAACTATATAGGTTGAACTGAAAAACTTCATACTCGAACCAGCAGTCGATCGATCGCTTCAAGAGGGTGCTGATTGACCCGTTTCATGAAGGCTGCGACATGAGAGCGAATGATGTAAAACTTGTGGAAAAAGACATTGTTG
>CAKMKL010000170.1 GCA_927443375.1 uncultured Paenibacillus sp.
AGCACCAGGCTCCCCGCTTCTCACCACAATTAATCGTAGTCTTTAATGTTCATTCCCCATATCCTATGCGGAAGAATCGCTTATGGATTAACTTTTGCTTCAAAAGTTTGTACGCCGTTAACGAATTTCAGGACGACAGCAGCTTTTACCGGGTCATGGGTTTCATTCAACGTGATTTTACCAGTCGCCAACTGCAGATCCTTTGTTGCTGCCAGAGCCTCTTTGATCTTAGCAGGATCAGCTTCTCCCGCACGGGTAATCGCGTCAGCAACCAATTTAAGTGCATCGTACCCAAGAGCAGCCATACCATCCGGTACCGCGCCGCCATTCGCAGCTTTGTAAGCTTCAACGAACGAGGTAACTTCAGTAGCAGTATCTTCAGGCGAATAGTGATTGGACATATAAGTGTTCTCAAGAGCTGCTGCACCAGCGATTTCCGCCAATTGCGGGGAATCCCAGCCGTCGCCGCCCAGGAATGGTACAGTAATACCCATTTCACGAGCCTGTTTTACGATTTTACCTACCTCTTCATAGTAGCCTGGCAGATAGATAACATCCGGATTAGCTTCTTTGATACGCGTCAGTACTGCTTTGAAGTCAGAGTCTTTTTGCTGGTAGGATTCTTGGCTCAACACTTCTCCGCCATTGGCTTTGAAGGTTTCTTCAAAGAACTTCTGCAGACCCTTTGAATAGTCACTTGATGTGTCTGTGTAGATTACAGCAGTTTTGGCGCTCAGGTTGTTGGTCGCAAAGTTAGCCATCACCTGGCCTTGGAAAGGGTCGATGAATGCTGCGCGGAATACCCATTCATTCACATCACCGCTGCGTTCATCAACGGTTACTTTAGGGTTGGTGGCTCCTACGGCTACGAGAGGGATTTTTTTCTCTGTAGCAACCGGAACAATACCCAGTGTGTTAGTGGATGTGGAAGCACCGATAATCGTAACAACCTTGTCGTTAGTAATCAGCTTTTGCGCAGCCTGTGTAGCTTCCTCGGATTTCGAAGCGTTGTCGGCTACAACCAATTCCAGTTGCTTGCCCAGAATGCCGCCCGCTTCGTTAATCTGCTGAACAGCCAGCTTAGCGCCCTTGGATGCGGAGTCGCCGAAAGAAGCCTGGCCGCCTGTGAGTTCAAGGTCAGCACCGATTTTGATTGTGCCTCCGGCAGCATTTCCGCCGTTCGCAGAGTTAGCAGTGTTCTCTGTGTTGTTGTTGCCGCAGCCTGACGCTAACACCGCAGTCAGTACGGTCGACAAAATAATGGCCCCAATTTTCTTCATAGTTTCTCCCAGCCTCCTGATAATATAATTTATATATGTTGGATCTGTGATGCCGTAATAGGCAAGTCTGTCTAGTGGCCAAGATAAGCCATTTTGATTTCTTCCGAATCCGCCAGTTCCTTGGCGTCTCCCTCCAGAACCACTCTTCCGGTTTCCAGTACATAGGCACGGTGGGCAATTTTGAGCGCCTGATGAGCGTTCTGCTCCACCAGCAATACAGTCGTTCCCGCCGCATTGACTTCCTGAATGATTTTGAAAATATCCTGAACCAGCAGCGGAGCAAGACCCATAGAAGGTTCATCCAGCAAAAGCAGCTTAGGATGGCCCATGATGGCGCGGCCCATGGCCAGCATCTGCTGCTCCCCTCCGGATAAGGTTCCGGCTTGCTGTTTCTTGCGTTCACGAAGTCTCGGAAACGTGTTATACACTCTCTCGAAATCGGCGGCAAGCGTTTTTCCATCCTGCAAATAAGCGCCAAGTTCAAGGTTCTCCTCAACGGACATATTGGCGAACACACGCCGGCCTTCAGGACAATGAATCAGCCCCTGCTTCACAATCGCCTGCACGCTCTGGTTCGCAATCGATTTATCGAGGAATTCAATGCTCCCGCTCTTCGGCTTGAGCAGCCCGGAAAGTGTCTTAAGGAGTGTCGACTTACCGGCTCCGTTGGCGCCGATCAGTGTCACTATTTCCCCCTGGTTAACCTTGATACTGAGATCCTTCAGAGCGTGAATGGCTCCATAGTAAACATTGATTCCCTGTACTGTAAGCATCGCCTCTACGCCTCCTGTCCCAAATACGCTTCAATAACCTTCGGATTATTCCGGATCTCTACCGGAGTTCCGTCGGCAATAAGTATTCCGCGGTCCAGGACATAGATCCGGTTGCAGACACCCATTACAAGCGACATATCATGTTCAATCAGGAGAATGGTCAGATCGAATTCTTCGCGGATCCAGGCAATCAGATTCATCAAATCCCGCGTTTCATTCGGATTCATACCAGCCGCCGGCTCATCGAGCAGCAGAAGCTTAGGACCAGCTGCAAGCGCACGGGCAATTTCCAGGCGCCGCTGATTCCCGTAGCTGAGATTGCCGGCTGTTTCTTCACTTTGATCCGCGAGATTGAATATCTTGAGAATATCCATCGCTTTTCGGGTGATCTCCTCTTCGCCCTTGAAATGCTTCGGCAGCCGGAGCATGGAGCTGAACAACGAATGTCTGGCATGCTGATGAAAAGCAATTTTGACATTTTCCAGTACGGTCATCGCCGTAAACAGCCGGATGTTCTTGAACTTGCGCGCCGCACCCTTAAGGTTAATCTTAAAACGCTTCATACCGCCAACAGACACATTATTAAG
>CAKMKL010000171.1 GCA_927443375.1 uncultured Paenibacillus sp.
GCACTTCTCTTGCCAAGTCCAAATCGATCTGGTTATTTTTTTCAAGAAGCTTTTTATGGGTAATGTCCAGCACTACCCCATTTACTGTTATCATCCCGTTCGCCTCATCAAAAGATGAAAACACCCGGCTCTCTACCCAGCGAACTTCGCCGCTTGAGTGCACAATTCTGTATTCCAGAGTGGTATCCGCCGGAATGTTCTGCGAGGCGGCGTTCATTCTGCTTATCACCAAAGCTTTATCTTCATCAAGAACTTGTGCAGACCACAAATCAGGATATTGATAATATTCCTCGGGTGAATAGCCGAATACCTTCTCGCAGGCTGGTGAAATCGTTAATAATTTACTCTCATTCACATCATAGGACCACAAAATAATATCAATACTTCCAAAAATATTATTCAGCTGAGTCTGGACTTCAGCCAGTTTACCCTGCATTCGTTCAAATTCGGTAATATCCTTGGCAAAACCGATAACCCCTTTAATTTCTCCGTCAGCCTTAAGGGGGACACTGGATAAATCAAAGGTGAGGGTTCCACCGTCTTTACGCCGCATTTGTAATTTTCTTGAGGTGGAGAGCAGGCTGCCTTTCGTGATATCCACAAAGGTCTGCTGGACCAACGGCACATCTTCAGGAAGGAACAGGCTTGTAAACAATGTGTTTTGAATCTCCGCTTCTTTATATCCCAGAAGGTCCAGAAGATTCGGGCTTGCAGTATTTAGAGAACCATCCAGATTAACTACATAGATGCCTGCGTTGTTATAAAGGAATAAGGATTTATACCGCTGTTCACTCTCCTGAAGCTTCCTGGCATTATCGATCTGCTGTCTGTGCATGATATACAACGGTAATAATATAACCCCTTGAGTGAGGATATCGACAACAAACTCATAGGCAAACCTTTTATCAACAAACACCAGATTATACAAATCCAGTGCCAAGAGGAGCAGGAGGATAAGCGGAAATCTGTATTTTGGAAGCCATTTCCCCCAGAGGTTAAGGGAAGTATTGTTCATGTCACTCTCCTTCTTCTTCTCATGGAGAGGGTTACATAGGCTCCGGAAGGGATCAGTCTTACTTCATCCATAATTCCTTGAATAAGGACTAGCCCCCTTCCACGGGAGCCCACTTTAACGGGAGAGGCCGGATCGTTGTGCAGCTCAAAGGCCTCTCCATTTTGACAGACAGTTATCTCCATCGTATCCGATTCGACCAGCCAGGTTATTTTGAACATACAATTCCCTGCCGGGCAACCATGCTCAAATGCATTCATGCAGGCTTCTTCAGTGACCAGCTGCAGCAAAATCGAATCGTGCTCGGAAAAGCCTGCTTGGGCGGCTATGGTCCGGGTTGTTTCCATAGCAAGTGCAATATCATCGGGTTTATAAATAACCAGGATCTCCCTGTATGTCCCCTCAAAGAGTACATTCATCATTCTTCACCTTCAAAATATGCATACGCCTCACTGATATCCGGGAAGATCTTCATCAGAGTGCGGAAATGAACAATCTCAAATATTTCTCCTACAGTGGCTTGCACTCCGCCAATAAGAAGCTCCTTATCGGCTCTTCCCGCACGGAGTACAGCGTCTGCTATTACACCTAGCGCAGCGCTGTTTAAATAGGATACTTCCGTGAGCTCCAAGACCAGTTTGGTTTTCTCGGAATCTGTCAGTTTCAGAAGAGCTCTGCGGAACTCCTCCACATTCTTTAGCGTTACATCCGCCTTCCAGTTCAGCTGCTCCACCTTCTCCTTTAAGGAATTATCCATGACTCATATCACCTCTTTCCGTTTAGGTTCTAGATTCAGTGTTTTCTCTAAATTCAATAGATGGATAAACTGTTGGTTGTCCTTATAAATAGCTTCAAGCAATTCTGAATTCTGCAGCAATTGCTCAGGGGCCGGTTCCAAATGGGCCCGGGAAAGAAGACATACCTTTGAAACTTTATCTACCAGCACTCCAATCTCATGGCCGGACACTTCACAGATTAGAATCCTGGAGCTGGAAGAGAGCCCGTGATCCCCCATCCCTAATCTGGACTGCAGATCGTATACCGGAAATAATAATCCCCTTAGATTAATCATTCCGAGGACATAGACGGAGGCTGAAGCCAGCAAATGAATCTCCGGAACGGGTACAATTTCTTTCATTTTCCGGATCGGGACGGCAAAATCCATGCCTGACAGGCTAAAGGTTATATACTTTTCGCTTTGTGAATCTGCGGTTTCGCCTTCACTTGCGGCAGGCAGCCGGGCTTCATAATGCGAGCCTGCTTCACGGATAATGTAACGCACATCCAATATGTGTGCAACGTGGCCATCACCGAGAATCGTTGCTCCGGCAAGATAGGGAACATTGCCGATGTAGCTTCCTAATGACTTAATTACAATCTCCTGATTGCCGATCGTTTGGTCAACGACCAGACAAACCCGTTTATCCGCCAAACCGATGATGACAACATACAATGGTTCCTTATCCGGATCTCCCTCAGTCTGTACCTGCAGCTTGCGGTGCAGACGGACCAGCGGAAGCACCTGATTGCGGAACTTGCATACTTCTCTCCCTTGTACCGTAAGAATATCTTCATTTCTCAGCCTGAATATCTCAATTACATTCACTAAGGGTACTGCAAAGGTGCTTGTTCCCAGTTTAACGAGCAAGGAGCGGATGATTGCCAGAGTCAAAGGCACCTTGATTGTAAAGACGGTTCCTTCATTAGGCGTCGTTTCGATATCGATAATACCATTTAATTTCTCAATATGTGATTTTACGATATCCATCCCCACGCCGCGCCCGGACAAATCCGTAACCTTCTGTGCAGTGGATATGCCCGAACGGAAAATAAGCAGTACCAATTCCTTTTCGGTCATTTGGGCAAGCTCATCAGCGGTCACATACCCCTTGCGGAGGGCCATTTCCTTAACCTTCTCCACATCGATTCCCCGGCCGTCATCAGCAATCGTAATGACAATCATATTTCCCTGATGGCCGGCCCGGAGCACAATGGTTCCTTTGCGCGGCTTGCCCATAGCAGCACGTTCCTCGGGCAGCTCTAACCCGTGATCGGCAGAATTACGGAGAATGTGAATCAGGGGATCACTGATTTCCTCAATTAAGGTGCGGTCGAGCTCCGTTTCCTTGCCCTCAATCCGGAGCTCAATTTCTTTATTTGATTTTTGCGCCAGGTCACGCATCATTCGCGGAAAGCGGCCAAATAAATGCTCAATCGGCAGCATCCGGGTTTTCATCATACCTTCCTGAAGATCAGATACAACAGTATTCAAATGGCCCGCGATATCATTCAAGTCATTAATATCGCTATGATTTTTGAACTGCTCGCTTAATCTGGCACGGATGCTGTGGAGTCTGGTATTATCAATAATCAGTTCTCCGACCAAATTCAGCAATTCCTCCAGCCGCTCCACATCAACGCGGACCGTCTGGGGCACCTGCACCTTACTCTCCGGCAATACCGTTATTTCTTTTGCTTTAGCTGTTTCACTAATACTGCCTTTGTTTTTTTCGATTCCGGGTACCTCTTTACCTTCTAAAAAGGTATCCAGATTCAAATTTGTAATATATTCAAAGTGAATAGCCTCAAGCTGGGAGATCTGTTTCAGACTTTGAATAATGTCCTGCTGTCCTTGTCTGGTTATCAGAATATAGACAACACTACCCGAAAATAAATCATCCTGTTCTATGAGTTCCAGTTCCGGGTAGCAGGCAGCAATCTCTCCATGCTCTGTCAGATTAATTTCAACAAGCTTGGCACGGACATATTTCATCGACTCCTCTTCAGCCATATGGATATGGATGGCCATGACTTCATATCCGTCAGCCAAGGCTCCTTCTATCTTTTCCTTCTGGCTACTGTTGAAAAGGATATGCAGAGCTGGAGCCTGTGGTTTAACTTCCTGTTCAACCGGGGAGGCAACAGCCGAATTCTTGATGGCTTCCAGCCGGCTCATCAGTGCAGAGATATCCTCTTCCTCCATCACTCCGGCCAAGATAGAGCACCGGAGCTGCTTAATGAAATCGATGCATTCAAACAGAATGTTCAATAATTCGTTAGCCACTGACAGCTGCCCTCCGCGGATCAGTTCAAATACGCTTTCCATTTGATGCGTCAGCCTATTGAGCTGCTTAAAGCCCATTACCGCCGAAGATCCCTTTAAGGTATGTGCCGCCCGGAATATTTTCTGTATGGTGTCCAGGTGGCAACCCGAATTTTCCAGTATTAGCAGGGATTCGTCCAAGCACTGCAGCTGTTCATCCATTTCATCCAGAAAAACACCCAGATATTCGGAATTATAAAAGTCATTCATCCTTTATCGCACTCCCTCATAACTTTCCCCTTCACCGAACAGCCGCTGGATATTCAGAATACTGATCATCCCGTCAGCAACTTGTCCGATTCCCTCTATATATTTGCCGCCTATGGTGTCGTAATCATCGAGTGGAGGCTCAATCTCCTCAAAAGAAGTTACCTTCTCCACCGCATCTACGATAATCCCCATAGCTTCCTGCCGGTATCGCACCACAACGATCCGTGATTGCGCATCTGCTGGTGTATCCGAAATGCCGAATCTCCTGCACATGCTGATCACGGGCACAATTCTGCCGCGTAAATTAATGACGCCCCGGATAAACGGTTTACTGTTTGGCACTGCCGTAATATGCTGCAATTTAATAATTTCTTCGATATCCCGAATGTTTATGGCATGCCGTTCACTCCCCAAGCGGGACACGATATATTGTTCAGAGCCTCCTGCGGGCATATGACTCCCTCCTATAACTTAAAAGCTGAGACAGAGATGTTCAACTCATCGGCCAGCTTGGCCAGCATTTGTGAGGAGGCCGCCGTTTCCTGGGCTGCAGCTGCGGATTCCTCGCTTCCTGCGGCTATGGCTTCAATAGAGAAGAGTACTTCACTCGTTTGAGCCGCCTGTTCCTCACAGGCTGCAGCGATACTGGTGATCTGCTGGGTGGTTTCATTTACGCGGGAGACGATTCCATTAATCAGTCCTTCCGTCCGGTCTGACAGTGCGCTTACCTCACCAACAGCTTGTACACTCAGTACTGTATTCTTCTGCATCCCCCGGATAATATGGGCAATTTGCTTCGTGGCTTCGCTGCTGCGTTCTGCCAGCTTGCGTACCTCATCAGCAACAACGGCAAAGCCTCTGCCCTGCTCTCCTGCACGCGCCGCTTCAATTGCCGCATTTAAGGCAAGCAGATTCGTTTGTTCCGCAATTTCATTAATGACCTCAATAATTTCTCCGATTTTTTGTGAGTCCTGCTCAAGCAGCTCCATTTTTTGAGATAAGTCATTCATGCCCTGACTGGATTCCCTTACGGCGTTGCTGCCTTCTTCTGCACCCTGGCGTGTTTGAATGGACAGCTCCGAGACCACCTCGGCATTTTTAGCAACCTCATCAATTCCTCTGACCAGATCCTGGATCAGCTGATTCATATTTTGTGCCGACTGGGCTTGGGACTGGCTTCCGTCAGCAATCTGTTCCGTAGTCGCCGAGATTTCCTCCGAGGAAGCGGCAACATTCTGTGCGGATTCGGCAGCCGAACCAATTAATTTTCTTAAGCTCTCTGTCATATCATTTACAGCCGTAGCCAATCTGCCGAATTCATCCCGGTTTTTGATGGATACCTGCTCTCTCAGATCACCGCCAGCCATCTTAGTCACTAAGGAGAGGATCTTGGATACAGGACCGACAATACCCTGTGAGATAATGAAGGCCAGTCCAATCGCAATTACTGTAGCAATGAACGCAAAGATGAGGATCGTAATTCTGCCGGACAGATAGCTGTCTACAGTCGTATTAATATTAGCATTTGCATCTTTAACCAGACCTTCAACCGCAAGATCTGCCGTATCCAGCGCCTTTTGCAGATTAGGAAGCGAATCCAGTAACATTTGATAACCTTTGATATTATCACTTGCCATTCCGGCTACAATTACATCCGGTACAACAGCGTTATAGCTCTCTATGCTTTGCTTAATTGTCTCCAGTGATGATTTTTGCTCATCATTCAGCTCGAGTTTGGTGTATGCGTTGATATTCGCAGTGAGTTGGTCCTGGTCTTGTTTGATAGCAGCTTGAATTTTGCTGAATTCCGAAGTGCGTGTTTCCAGAATAATCTTCATTAAGTCGCCCCGCAGCTTATAAAGATCAGTGCGGATATTCTCCATATTGACTAATCCAGGGAAATTATAATCACGCATTTCCTCAGAATCACTGTTCATCTGCCCCATTTTTACAATTGATAATCGACTAATAAACAAAAGCAAAGCAACAACAACCAGAAAACTGCCCAATAATTTAAAACGGATATTTAATTTCATACCTTACACTCCCCTAAAGTTCTGTCTTTGTTTCCTTTGTTTGCGTTTTCAAATAGTAATCCCATACACAGATACTCTTCTGATGGCGGATTCACAATCTTCATAATGGAATTCTCCTTTGTTGTCCACTGCTTGAAGTAAGAGTTTGTGAAATATTTCTCTTAAATTATCGTATCTTTAGGCCCTTGTGCCTATCCCCGCTGATTCCCGTTTATTACCAAGGAATTCCTATAGCGAATATAGGAACTGATTCCTATATTCAAACAAAAAGCGATAATCCCGCAGGAGCAGGATTATCGCTTTTTGTTTGGTTCTGGTAATGGGCTTTGGTACATTTGAGAGATGGCTTGAACGCGGCCGCTGACTCCCAGCTTCTCATAGATTTTTGTAACATGGTTTTTGACCGTATGCACACTGATAAACAGCTTTTCGGCAATATCTTTATTGTTTAATCCCTGCATAATATGCGTCAAAATCTCTTCTTCCCTGGCCGTTAGGCGCCCCTTTGCTTCCGGCTGGGGCCCCATTGTTTCCATTGACAGCGAATGGAGAAAATGATCAGCGGGCAGCAATAAAGACTCTTGGAGGGAAACCGGGAGAGTTGCCTTCCAATCCTTTTCCCCTTTCTCCAAGTACAAGCTTATGATAAGCAGGACCTTCCCCAAAAACGCATAAGGCTCTAGTCCCGGTGTCCCCTCTTCGCTCCGCCCTGCCTTACAGGCCTGAAATTGACGTAATACAAGCACTAGGGGGGTGTCACCGAAATATTTGGATAACAGCTCAGGATTATATTCTGTGAGCAGACTTGCTTTGCCTATAAGTTCATTTTCATCGTTTGGACGGTTCATTTCCTGGAGGAGTCTTACAGTTAGTTCCCTGGCTCTGGCCCCTTTATGGTGGGCTTCAGGATTCCAGATTAGCAGGTTATCATGAAGCAGGCTGATTACATCCGTTTTACTGAAGGAGACGTTTGTTGTCTCCAATTGCAGTTTAGTTACCACCAGGACATTGATTGCGTTTAGAAATGGTGTACACTCCTCCTGCTGCTGACCATTATTAAAATGTACGGCCATCACACCCAAAAGTCTCTGCTCGTAAGTTAAAGGGAATTCAACGAGACCCCTTCCCTCCCACTGCCGCTGTATGGGCCTGCGGAACATGATCACTCCGGGCTTATCTTCTCTGAAATAAGCGGCTTCCACATCGGCGGCGTATGCTGAATAGTCCTCTCTATGATCATTAAAAGGCGTATATATTTTCATGCCTCTTCCATCTTGCGGATCGAGCAGCAGGCACAGAAAAGCACTGTCAATGTGCTGCTGTATGGACTTGATCAGCATTTGCAGAAAGATCTCTTTTTCCTTAATGACCACAGCAGCCTGAGCCAGCTCATGAAAAGTCTGAATCCGTATCCGCCGCCGTTCATTTGAGGATTCCTTATTCAGGGCGTACAGCGCCGAGGAAATCTGAGTAGCTACAAGCATTCCCATATCCGCTAGTTCTTCCGAGATCTCCGGTATGGAAGAACTCCCGCCAAACAGGACTCCAAAAAATTGATTCTGATACTTGATGGGGTAGCAGATGACCACTTTGGGTTGTATCCCCCTGCCCGTGAAGAATGAGGCTCTTGGATCGCGCTCTGCCTTTTCCCAATACCCCATCTGCTTGGAAAGCCCCACCTGACCCAGGTAGCCTTCTCCAGGATAAAAAGAGGCTCCCAGTATAGCATGATCTGCGTTCAAACCCACCGTTTCCGTCACACGAAATGGCTCGCCGTCTTGATCATTAGCGGCATAGCCCGTAAATTCCAGCCCCATCACACGGTTAAAAATAGTTAAAACACCCTGAAGCCAGGTTGGACTGCCGGCATCCATGAGATGAACCAGATTCATTAGTTGCAGTTTATACGCATAATTGTTCTCTTCCTTTTCCTGCTCTAAAAGAATCCCCATAATCTCCGCCAGTTCATCCAGCTGATTAAGGATGAGTCTTATGCGTTCTTTAGTATAGACACGTGCGTCAATAAGAGAGCGCTTCCACGCCTCGTGTTCCTCCAGCGGCTTGGATTGATAAACCATGCTCTCCACCAGTTCTTTAGTGTTTTCCTCTACCAAGACACCCGCAAGAATAAAATACGGCAAATGTTGCTTGGTTATTATAGGAGCAATCAAGAGTTTGAAGCCCGTGGAGGTCTCATATACAATCGGCTTTTGTATGTCCTTAACTTTTGTTAGGATATCGGGAATCGCCTTCTCTAAGCTTTTGCCTTGAAACGCTAATAAAAGACCAAGTTCTTCAGACAATCCTGAAGGCTCCGTTAAGCGTTCATCCTCTTGATTCGTTACCACCATAGTCAATCCACATAAAGAAGAGTATGCATTCTGTAAAGACTGCAAATGTACAGCCGCTGGAGGAACACGAGGCGTGGAA
>CAKMKL010000172.1 GCA_927443375.1 uncultured Paenibacillus sp.
GTTCCGCTGGCCGACGAGGTCAGATCAAAGGTTGTAAATCCGTTGTCGAGAACGACTTTGGTGCTGCTCTGCACTGCACCGTATTGATTCACAATCTTGCCCTTAACCAGCACCTTGGAGATCAGATTCAGATCCAGCACATTCAGCTTGTTCTTGCTGATTTTGATCGGTACTGCTGCATAGGCGCTGTCTGTATTGGCGACGGCCACATAGCTGCCGGGGGTGACAGTAAGCGAGTACTTACCGTTAGTGCCGCTAAGTGTTGTGCCGCTGACCTTCCGGGTGGACGTATCAATCAGGTTCACCGGAATTCCGGAGGTGGGTGCCTTATCTAGCGTTACTGTGCCATACAGCTTATTGGCCAGTTTCACTGCTTTGTCGATCAGGACCAGGGCCTCTGCCCGGGATAAGTCCCGTTGCGGCTTAAAGGTGGAGTCCGGATAGCCGAGAATGACCGGTTGATTACTGAGGAAGGTAACCTCATTAAGGGCCCACGCCGCAATGTCATTCTTATCGGTGTAGGTTATAGCGGTTAGCGGTGCGGCATCGGGCTGAATGATATTGGCGATGATTTTGGCTGCTTCCTGGCGGGTGACATTGCTCTGGGGAAGGAAAATGCCATTACCCGGGCCGGTGATAATCTGATCCTCATACGCTTGAACTGCATCCTTGTAGAACCAGTCGGTAGCCAGGACATCGGAGAACGGTGAAGTGCTGGCAGAAGGATTCACGGTAAACCCGAACCCGGTGTTGACGAGCCGTACAAATTCAGCCCGGGTAATCGTCTTGTCGGGATAAAAGTTTCCATCCTCATACCCCTGTGCCTTGCCTTCATCCAGCCATTGCTGAACCGTCCCCTCCGCCCAGTGCCCTTTAATATCAGCGGCAGCAGCGTAGGAGGTGGTGGTGAATACAACCAGAAGTGCAATCACCAGAAGCATAGTCTTTTTCAGCATGATTTAACGCTCCTCTCTATGAATAATTAATAATCTTTCCAATGATATACATTATGCAATATGAATGATAATTTAATTAAAATAATTCATTTTGAATATAAATGATAAACGGTCAAAGCACAATATGAAAGTAGGGCCCATTATTTGCTCGGAAAGGTAACGACACGGGAATCCGTCTGAAAACCAAGCAGTTTATTAAAGGTTCCCTTTGTTTCACCTGAGAGCTGATGGTAGCCGCCCTGCTGCACGATATGCCCTTTCTCCAGCACGATAACCTGGTCCGCATTGCGGATGGTTGAGAGGCGGTGGGCAATGACGATTAACGTTACCGATCCTTTTAACCGTTCCAGGGCAGTTTGGATTTTGAGCTCATTCTCGACATCCAGCGCGCTGGTCGCTTCATCAAGCACCAGGATGGACGGTTTCTTCAGCATGGCTCTGGCCAGCACAATCCGCTGCCTTTCTCCGCCTGAAAGTTTGATGCCGCGGTCACCGATAATCGTCTCCAGGCCGTCCGGAAGCATCCGCACAAAATCTGCGGCGGCGGCAAACTCCAGTGCAGTCCATAACTCGGCCTCGGAAGCCGCTTGATTCAACATTAGCAGATTTTCCCGCAGGCTTGCATGAAACAGAAACGGATCTTGGGACACGTAACTGATAGAGCGTCTTAAGGAAATCATATTCTGGCTGGTTACAGGCACATCGTCAATCAGGATGTCCCCGGACTCCGGGACAATCAGGCCGATCAGGATGTCGATCAGGGTACTTTTGCCGGCTCCGGATTTTCCGACGATCGCAGTCATGCTGTTGACAGGAATACGCAGATTAATATTCTGAAGCGCGTATTTCGCGCTGTTGCTCTCATACCTGTAGAATAAATTCCGGCATTCAATGCTTTGGTTCAACTGAATGATGTTCTGGGGAAGCGAAGGAGACTCCGGCTCTAGTTCGGCGGCTGCCCCGGTTTCGGCCATCATCTGATTCAGCTTTTGGAAAGCGGGAATGGTCGTACCAATCTGCTCCCAGTTTCCTTGCATCGAGGTGAATTTAGGCCATAGGCGGGAGAAAACGATCACAATCAGGATTAACTGGCCGGCCTGGGCGCGCAGAATTTGAATGGAGAACAACACGAACAGGGCGATCAGCAGGGAAGAAGTAACCTTGTAGAAGAATTGGGAGGTCGTCTGAAGCCGGACGAATTTTACATAGTGCTGCTCCATCCGGGTGCATAAAGCGCGGAACCAGGACAGGTGCTGAGCTTCCAGCATATTACTCTTGGTGTCTTTCATACCGCTGAAATGATCTGATAGACCGCCCAGATAGCTTTGGGACAGCTCATTCGTACGATCCCCCAGACTCTGGGCGCTTCTGATGAATCTGCGGGAGAACAGTGCCATGAGCAGCCCGCCAATGAGTACAAATAACGTTAGCTTTACAGACAGCCAAAGCGCAAAGCAAATTTGAATCAGGGTAAATATAATCGTTGTTGCAAGGCGCAGCACAAGCTGGGTTCCCTGGCTGACAAGCATCAGCTCGGTGGTCATCATATGATTGAGATCGGAGTTTCTTTTTCTAAGGAAAAAGTTCCAGTTCGCGCTGAGCAGCGACCCGTAGACCTCTAACCGCAGGGCCTTCATGAAATCCTGCTGGAGTTGGCTGTTCACAATCGTCTGATTGCGCTGCAGCCAGGCCTGAAGTATTACGATAAGTACATACACTCCCAGCATCAGTGGCAGATAGGTATGGGAGGGAAACAGGTTCAGCCGCTGGATGATCCCATTAAAATAGGACAGGCTGCCGCTGCTGCTGGTCTGAGCCAGAATCCCTGAAAGGCTCAATAAAGGGAATAACAGCACGATACTGAGTCCTTCAAGCGAGCTGATCAGCATCATGCTGAAGAAATTCAGATACAGCCTAATGCCGGTGATTGCCCGCAATTTATTGAAATAAGGCCAGATTTCCTTCATAACTAAAGCTCCCTTACTCGGGTCTTATATTTCAGCCTGCGCCACAGGAGAAGCAGCGGCCGGATGGGGAAATAAAGAAAATGCAGCAAAGACGGCAGCGGCAGCGTAAGGGCATCCTGTGAGCTGGGATAATAGAAGCTTTTGAGATAAGAGAGCTTCTGCCGCATCTTCAACAAACTTAATAAATAGCGGGAATGACTAAGGGCATGAACATTTGGCGTGCTCATTTGGACTATGTAGCCAATAGCGGTTTGTGCAGCAAGCTGGCTTGAGGGGGAGGTGTAGAAGGACTGCATATCGGCAATGAATGGTGTACCTAATAACCGATTGCATAAAATCAAAGTTTGACCAACGATGATATGGCTCTTGCTTTGTTTTATGTAGTGAGTGATGAGGCCGAAGTCCAGCTTCTGATCTAATAAGTGTCTGATATCGAGCAGCCAGCGGAGCCTGAACCAGCCGTGACGGGCACCGTGGGTGGCCAGATAAAGAAATAGGTCTTCATTACCCGGGCGGTAGACCGGATGACTCGGGAGGAAAGATTCCTGCTTACGGGACCACAGCTCATCGAATGTTGGCTCTGGCCATGATCCCGGATGCAGTCTCCAGTGAACCTCGATTTGAATCCTTTCTTCATGATTCGTATAGGAGCAGTGATGGAGACCTTTTCTCCAAGTGGACAATCTAGGTGAGCCTTCCTCGGCAATGAAGCCACAGGAGTGGAGCAGTTGTTCTGTCCGATCAAAATCTTCGACTGGAATCAAAATATCTAAATCCTTACAAGTTCGTAGTGAAGTATCACCGTATAAGTCTTTTGCGAGAGCAGGACCTTTTAAAAGTAACGAACGAATGTGATGCTCCTTTAATAAACGGAAGAGATGATCGGCCGTTCGGGTCAAATGCAGCATTTGAAAGGTATTAATCTTAAACTCACTTTTTAAGCTTTGGATTACAGCTGGCGGAGCATCCGAATTTTTGAGTTGGGCATAGAGAACAGGATACACCCTGTGAAAGCGGGCAAGTTCAAGAAAGAGCACCCAGTTAAAATCATCTGGTTCATAATCTGTTTCACCGAGGCTGGAAATGGGCTGAGGATTGCTTAGGATATGGAGTAACAGCACTAATTCTTTAGGAAAGGCACTCAAGTCCATCCCGATAGCGTTATTCATCGAAGTGCGCCCCTTTATTTCTTAGTCTTACTGGGTATAGGTTTTGCCGAAGGTTAAGGCAACAGTGAATCTGTCCATTTCTTTCTGCCCGGCGAGGTAGAATGAACCGCTGCGAAGCCACGCATGGGCAATCAGCCTGCCGGATACGTCCTTGGAGGTTCCCATATATAAGGTGCAGTCAATCCGCCGCCGCTCCAGCATTTTCATGATGGCTATAGCTTTAACGAGGCACATACTTTCCCACCAGACATAACGGCTCATTACATGTACGGAATAGCTGATGTTATGCAATAAAGCTGCGGTTGGATGGGATTCATGGTGAGTCCATGATGTTTCTTCCATGGGTTCCCCAAGTGCGGAAGAGACTTTGGAAAAGGGGAATAGTTTGAAAACCCTGGCCCATGCCAGATAAAAACAGGCTTCCAGCAACATGAGTTTTTTATCTGAATCCAGCGCTGCAGCTTTCCTCAGTCTTCGGAGTAACGTATTTATATTCGCTCACTCCCAGCCCCGGGCCACCATCTGATCCTCGCTGAGTACAATTAACTGCTCTTTATTCATCTCCTCCAAGAAGGGCACCACTTGCGCAAGGCAGTCCTGGTCGGAGATTTCGTATTCGGCAGTAAGTGTTGAGATTAAGTCTGTCAGCAGGGTGGGGACTTGCACGATCTCCCAGATTCTGCCCCCGATGTGCCCGAGATTATAATATTTACCGGAATGGATGCCGACCATGACCTTTTCTCCATCCATATCGCTGACGAAGAAGTTTCTGGCTTGGGTAATACGGTGATTGGAATGAATCATTGTTTTTGCCATAACGCTTTACGCTCCTTTTTGGATCAGGTTTATGATTTGAGCGGTAAGGTGATCGGCTGTAAAAGCCGCATTCGACCGGGTGATCGTCATGAAAGAAGCTTTGGAAATAATTTGCGCCGACATTTTGAAATGCCAGTCTTCCAGGTTAAGCAGAGGGACCAGGAAATTACGGTACGTATGATTGAAGAGTACGGGAAAACGATGCAGTCCAATCACCGGGCGTATGTCCGTCAACTCGTTTCTGGAGACAATAATCTCAAAAATACCTGCTAAAGGAACTGCTTCCGGACTGAATTGCCCGGTTACGGGAATCGCATATTTGTCGACTTCCTGATATAGAGGGGAATAGGAGAGCGCATCTAATCCCAGGGCGTCTATGCTTTTCTTCCACAGCTTCTGCTGGGGGTAGGCCGGAATAATGATCGGGATATTACGTTCGTTCAGCGTAACCGGGATCACATCGTCGGTCAGCAGCGGCAGTCCGATGTTAAGCATCGCGGCGGCGAGGGTCGATTTTCCCGCACCGGAGTGGCCGATGAAGGCAAAAGCTTTTCCATTTATAACGACGGCACTGCCATGCAGCGGCAGAATCTTTCTTTGCAGCAGCAAAGCGCCCATGCAGCTTCCAAGCAGGTACAAGCGGATCATTCGTTCATCGGAGCCCGCAAAAGGGGAGATGACGATGTTTCTACCTTGCTGCACCAGGAAAATAGCCGTTCCCGGCATATTAAAGGCAATATTGCCGTTATTAACCGAATAATAATCCTCCTGCGGACCTAAACTTTCCCAGTACTCCGTTAGCTCTCCACACTCAATGGTGACGTCGATCTCACTATCCTTACAATAGGTTTGGGGAAGCTCCGGGAACAAGTATTCACTGGCTATGTTTAACCCGAACGCATTATATATTGTTTTTTTCATAGGGTTCATCCGTCACTTTCTAATGAAACTTGAGATTATGGCCTCACTGGTTCTTCCGAACCAAGTGAGACCATGGATTTTCAATATCTGAAAAATGCCTAAGACACAGGGACTCCGGGAATTGTTGGAGCAGGTATACCTGAACCAGGATCATCTGTAATATCCAGATCCAGCTTGCCTCCAATATAAGTCCAATCCACCCAGTGGGTTCCTTCGCCAGCCATCGTTTTACTGACATTCAGAACCTCCAGTTCAGGGGCTTTCCATTCTTTTCTCATTTTGTTCACCTCCCTTCAATTAGAAAGCCTTAAGAAAACGATATACAATCAGACTGCGCATTAAAAAGCGGATCTCAAAGTCCAGGGCCTGCTCGGGACTCGGCATAGCCGTTTTGCGGCACAGTTCCCGGATCTTCGTTGTATTCAAAAAGTAGGCAGCCTTTGGATCAGCACATAGCTCTTCGAGCTCCTGGCGGAACACCTCCCAGACAGGAAGTACCCGGTGAACCCAGTCCACCCCTTGAACGCCGCGGGTATGCTGATTTAATCGGACCTGATCCGGCAAGAGATTTTTTGTAGCCCGCCGTACTAGCGCCCGTCCCACTCCCTGTTGAACGTATTGTTCCGGTGGCAAAGACAGGCAAAACCGGATAACCCGCAGGTCGGCGGTAACATCCCGTTCCCATAATCCATAGCGTGTTGAAAGCTTGGCACCAAATGCACCCTGAAAGCCTACAAATGAAGGATTGCCGAAATAGCTTTCGCGGTCTCGCATCCGGTGGCCCGGAGCCATTAAAGTGCGTTTGTGCTCTTCTCTCAATTTACTGAAAACGCCGGAGTCATCAGCAAAATTCAGACTGATAAGCTGAGGGAACTCTGGCAGCGGCGTTGAACTCCTATTCAAAAAGGGGTAGGCAGTTTTAGCTAGTAATGGAATCAACTTGGATCTGCGGATACCCATCTGCCGGCCAAATTGCTTCGTTTCCTGGTAAAACCGGAGATATTTGAAGCTCCGCAGCAAGTAAGTGCAGTAGTCGATTGCCGATCCCCAAGAAATCGTATAATTACCGCGCGCACCTGTTAACAGAATGCCAATCCCATCATGAGTTGCGCGTTCATAAATACCTTTAATCCAGAATGTATTTTCAAAGTTTTTATAGGGTGCTTCCAGAATATGCAGTAGGGAGTCGATTTCGGTAAAAGGGCTTTTCCCAGGAAGGTTTACGTATGTATCCTTAATATTTCCGGCATGATTGACCGTTGCCTTGATGTAAGGCCGTTCATCTGCTATCCGATTTTTTGCCGTCCAATCTTTGAAATCATCGGGTGGAACATAGCTGTAGGTATGGAGTATTTTGTTATCTGCTCTTAACAGTCCCGCCGCCTGGCTGGCCACAGCGCCGGAATCCAGCCCGCCGCTTAAAGTAGCGCCTACCTGATGATGGGTGCGCAGCCGGGCAGCGGTTGCTTCCTGAAATACAGCCTGAAATGCTTCAAGAACTTCACCGTCTGAGCTGAAACGCATCATCTCAACCTGGCTGATACTAGTGTTGTAGCTTAAGCGGAGCTTGTTGTCCTTAACGGTAAAGCTGTAGGCAGGAGGCAGCTGTGAAATGTTACGGTAAGGCGTACTGGCAGCATCGTTTGATTCATACATGTCCGGAATGGCCAGAAAGTCAGCCAGCCAGGTCTGATTTAATTCTTTGCATACTCCAGAAATTGAAAATAATGGAGCCATGATAGTGCAAAACGAGAACTTTTGCTCATTCAGCGAGTAGTAGAGCGTCCGGTTGCCTAAGGGGTCCCTTGCTCCAAACAAGAGCTGCTGCACGGAATCCCATATGACAAAAGCATAATCCCCGATTAAAAACCTGGTTACCTGAGTTCCCCACTTCAAATAAGCGAGTAAAATGAGTTCACTGTCTGTCATGCTGTTCCTCTTGCCGGGAGCCACCTGCAGCCGGTTAAACAGCTCGTTGCGGTTATCGATAATGGCATCCGATGTAATCACGAGCTGATGCTGATCATCGTAGAAAGGTAAAGGCTGATTCACCGATTCAGGGGTAATCCAACGTGCTGAGCACCCCAAGAATACCCTGTCGCCTGCCCAGATTCTTATATCATCCGAAGGGTATTTCTCGAGTGCCTGCATCATATTACGGCCCTCTTCATGTGCTGAATCGTTATGGAAATTGAGGATGCCAGTAATGACGCTCATGATTACCCCCATCTGGGACAATTTGTTATAATCCTGACCATATTATACATAAAGTTATTCGTAATGCAAACTTATTTTGTTTTTAAACTAAATTAAAATTCAATACGAATTACATTTGCTTTATAGAAAGAAAAATAAGGAAAATAAAATGATTTACAAAAATATTCGAAATGAATATAATCAGTCCAAAGGATTCTCTATATGAATCGTATCATGGGAATTGATATTTGGATTGAACCAGAGAAAGGAATGAATATTCGGTGAGAGTAACAGTTACAGAGGTTGAAATCGAAGGCACCGTACAGGAATGGACTACTCATTCCCGGGTGGTAAGTACGGCAAATATTTGCCAGAAGCGGATCATGCAATATGAGCAGCCCAAGCTCAATTTTCTGCCCAGACCCAAGCCTTTTTTTATTGCCGGATATGAAAAAGCTTATGAAAAGGGTATGTGCAATTCGACACAAGATGTAAACCCCAGAGGGAAAGTATTGGATGAAAGAGGCTGATGTGTTTTTGAAGTAGCGATGTTCGCGTTACGAATAGTTTTTTGATGTATAACATATTTGTTGATTTGGAGGAGAGAAAATGGAATTAAAAGAATACTGGGCGATTGTCCGGAAACGCTTATGGTTAATCCTGCTTCTAATGGTGGTATGCGCTGTGCCAACGGGAATCTATTCCTACACCATGACAGATCAGCAGTACACGGCTTCCTCAAAAATTATTGTGAATCAGAATGAAAATCAAAGCTTGTCCCTGCAGAACGGCAGGCTGGATGTTGCAATGATCAATTCGGATATTCAATTAATCAAAACGTACAAAGAAATCATTATGACTCCCCGCATTATGAACGTTGTTGTAGAACAATACCCTCAGCTTCAATTAACCGCGAATGAACTCATACATAAGATTGGTGTCTCATCCGTCAATGAGACTCAGGTTATGTCCATCTACGCCATCGACAGCTCCTACAGCCGCGCAGCGAATATAGTCAATGCAGTTTCCACTGTTTTTCAGAATGAGATTCCTAAATTAATGAAGATAGACAATGTGAGTATTCTGAATGCCGCCGATCCAGAGGCCAATATTGCTCCAATACCAACCAATGCCAATATGAATATTCTTATCAGCCTTGTACTCTCGTTCATGATCGGCCTGGGTATAGCATTCCTGCTGGATTATTTGGATGACGCCGTCCGCACGGAAGCGGATATTGCCGAGATTATTGGATTCCCTGCCATGGCCGCCATTCCCCGGGTTAACGGGAGAAGAAAGGGTAAGAACAAGAAAGATAACACGAACAATACTTCTGTTAGGAGGGGTACCGATGCGACGCTCAACGCCTGACTATCACCTGATTACTGAGATGGACATAGACGTCTCGGTCTCAGAGTCTTATAAACGGTTGCGCACTAATCTTGAATTTTTAACTCGCAGCGAGAAAATACAGACGATAATGATTACTTCCACCCACCGGAACGAAGGGAAAAGTACCATTGCCGCGAATTTGGCCGTGGCGTTTGCCCAAGCGGATAAGAAGGTGCTGCTGATTGACGCCGATCTGAGAGGCTCCTGCCAGCATCACATTTTCAATACCTCTAATGAAGAAGGAATCTCTACATTAATTACACGTCGAAGCCAGTTGAAGGATGTGACGATGGGAACACTGCTCCGTAATCTGGATCTGCTCCCAGCCGGTCCGCTGCTATCCAATCCGTCTGAGCTGTTAGCCTCTATTGAACTGCCGGTCTTACTCGAGGAACTCAAGGGGAGCTATGACCTCATATTTATCGACACACCACCTATTTTAGCATTTGCCGACAGCCAGATTCTGGCCGGACAGTGTGACGGAGTACTGCTGGTAGTGAACTCAGGCGGCGTTAAGAAACAAGCTTTATTTAATGCAAAAGCAAGCCTGGAATTTGTCAAAGCCCGGACGTTAGGTGTTGTGCTGAATAACAAAAAGCCTAAAAAAGCAGATCAGAAATTGAAATCCTATAGCTATATAAATTAATTCCTTCTATATATGGTGATGTCTCCTTACCTTTATCAATGGAGGCACTCGGTCATGCTGTGGGTCAGCCGACCTTAGACGTTAATCGTCAAGGGTGTGATGTGAGGAGGGGTTGAATGCCCTTTTTTAAATATGGAATATGAGTTTGAACAATAAGGGCAGGTGCTCAAGATGAAGAAGGTAAGAAAGGCCATAATACCGGCCGCCGGCCTGGGCACTCGATTTCTTCCGGCCACGAAGGCCATGCCCAAAGAGATGCTTCCTATTGTTGATAAACCGACAATTCAATATATTGTCGAGGAAGCGATTGCTTCGGGAATTGAAGACATTATTATTGTAACCGGCAAGGGTAAACGGGCGATTGAAGATCACTTTGATATTGCTTTTGAACTGGAGCATATGCTGCAGGACAAGGGGAAGTTTGACTTGCTGGAAGAGGTTCGGCGTTCATCGCATGTTGAGATTCATTATATCAGGCAGAAAGAGGCGAAGGGCCTGGGGCATGCAGTGTGGTGTGCACGGAACTTTATCGGCGATGAGCCGTTTGCGGTTCTGCTTGGCGATGATATTGTGCAGGCTGAGGTTCCTTGTACCCGCCAACTGATCAGACAATATGAACTATCGGGCAAATCGGTGATCGGTGTGCAGACGGTCGATATCGATCAGACTCACCGCTACGGCATTGTCGATCCCAGCGATTCTTTCGGCAGGCTTTATGAGGTTAGCCGTTTCGTCGAGAAACCGCGTCCGGGCGAAGCGCCCTCTAATCTTGCGATTATGGGCAGATATATTCTGACACCGGAAATATTCGATTATCTGGAGAAGCAGGAGATTGGCGCCGGCGGTGAAATCCAGCTGACTGATGCGGTCCAAATGTTGAATCAGGCTGAAGGCGGCGGTGTTCTGGCTTATGATTTCGAAGGCAAACGGTATGATGTGGGGGAAAAGCAAGGATTTATCATGACGATGGTTGAGTTTGCCCTGGAACGCAAAGAGCTTAGACACACCCTTCTCCCGGCTCTCGAAGAGCTGATTAAGCGGGAACGCGAGAATGTATATTAAGCGGCAAGAGGTGATAAAGGATGATCCCTACACAGTCTAATGAAGCAGAGCTGACGGTTAATTCTACTGGCTACTACCGGAGTGCAGGATTGAAAAGGCAGAGAAAGCAATCTTTCTACTTAATTGTGAAACGATCATTAGACATCACTGCTGCAGGAGCGGGGCTAATTTGTTTAGCTCCGTTTTTGCTGTTGCTATCGTTGCTGATTCTAATTGAAGACCCCAGAGGCCGGGTGTTTTTCAGCCAGGTAAGAATCGGGAAGGATCAGAAGCCTTTTAGGATCTATAAGTTCCGTTCCATGATCTCCAATGCTGAAGAACTGCTGGATAATTTGCTTGCTCAGAATGAGATCAGCGGTGCCATGTTCAAAATGAAGGATGATCCGCGGATCACCAGAGTAGGGCGGTTTATGCGAAAGACCAGTCTAGATGAGCTGCCACAGCTGTTTAACGTCCTAAAAGGTGATATGTCGCTCGTCGGTCCCCGTCCACCGCTCGTACGTGAGGTTGCGGAATATACTGAATACGATAAGCAACGCCTGACGGTTACCCCCGGATGCACGGGGCTTTGGCAGGTGAGCGGAAGAAACGGGCTTAGCTTCGCTGATATGGTTGAGCTCGATCTAAGCTACATAGACAAAAGAAGCTTTCTGCTGGATCTGAAAATTATCTTCAAAACTTTCGGAGTGTTGATGGGTTCAAAAGATGCTTATTGAAATATTAATCTGAGGCAGGTGCTGAGTGATGAATACAAATGACAATATCTATGTTGCAGGACATAAAGGTCTGGTAGGCTCGGCCATACTGCGGGCACTGGAAGCAGAAGGGTATAAAAATCTGATCACCCGCACAAGCTCGGAACTGGATCTCCGAGATCGGAAGCAGGTAGCGGAATTCTTCGGACAAAATGATATTGAGTATGTCTTTCTCGCGGCGGCTAAAGTGGGTGGAATTGCAGCTAACAACGATTATCCCGCAGATTTCATCAGAGACAATTTGCTGATTCAGACGAATGTAATCGATGCAGCTTACCATGCGAAGGTACAGAAGCTGATGTTTTTGGGTTCGACCTGCATTTATCCCAAATATGCTCCACAGCCGCTTAAAGAAGAGTATCTGCTCACGGGGGAGCTGGAGCCGACGAATGAGCCCTATGCAATTGCTAAAATCGCCGGCATTCATATGTGCAAGTCCTACAACCGGCAGTACGGCACAAGATTTATCTCAGTGATGCCAACGAATATGTACGGCCCTAATGACAATTTTGATTTGCAGACTTCCCATGTTTTACCGGCTCTCATCCGTAAGTTCCATGAAGCCAAACTGCAAAACCTTCCGCAAGTCGAAGTATGGGGAACCGGAACTCCTAAACGTGAGTTTTTACATTCCGATGATCTGGCAGAGGCCTGCATCTATTTAATGAAGCACTACGAAGAGAACGAGATCATCAATGTCGGTGTTGGAGAGGATATTTCGATCAAAGAGCTGGCCGGTCTGGTGAAGCAAACCGTCGGGTACGAAGGCGATGTTGTGTTCAATTCAGCCATACCGGATGGCACGCCCAGAAAGCTGGTAGACGTATCTAAAATAAATGTACTTGGATGGAAGGCGCGTATTCCGCTGGCTGAGGGAGTGCAAAAGCTGTATCTGACGTTTCAAAAGGAATTTCTGGTCAAACAATAATCAGGTGTGGAGGGTTTATATGAAGAAACGCGCATTAATCACGGGAGTTACGGGGCAAGACGGTTCCTATCTGGCAGAGTTTTTGCTGGGAATGGACTACGAAGTTTACGGTGTAAGAAGAAGAACCAGTACACCTAACTATGAAAATGTTGCCCACATTAAGGATAAAATTAAATGGATTTCCGGCGACCTGACAGACCTCGCCTCGCTGATCGAAGCGATCAGAATCTCTGATCCGGATGAGGTTTACAATTTGGCTGCACAATCGTATGTAGCTGCCTCATGGCCGCAGCCGCTGTTAACCGGGCAAATCACGGCGGTTTCAGTGACCAATATGCTGGAAGCAGTAAGAATTATCAAGCCGAATTGCAGATTCTATCAGGCTTCGAGCAGTGAGATGTTCGGCAAGGTTCAGGAAACACCGCAGAGGGAAACAACATCGTTTTATCCGCGGAGTCCGTATGGGGTAGCCAAGGTGTACGGCCACTGGATTACCGTGAATTACCGCGAAAGCTTTAATATGTTTGCCTGCTCAGGCATTTTGTTCAATCATGAATCTCCGCGCCGGGGCATTGAATTCGTTACCCGTAAGGTGACGGATGCCGCAGCACGGATTAAGCTGGGCCTGCAGAGCGAGCTTCGGATGGGCAACCTCGATTCCCTGCGTGACTGGGGATTTGCCGGTGACTATGTGAAAGCCATGTGGCTGATGCTGCAGCAGGATGAGCCGGATGATTATGTCATCTCAACAGGAGAAATGCATACCGTACGGGAGCTGCTGGAGATTGCATTCTCTTACGTGGGCCTCGACTATCGGGATTATGTTGTGATCGATGCGGAATTTGTAAGACCGGCTGAGGTGGATCTGTTGCTTGGGGACTGCAGCAAAGCAAAAGAGAAGCTGGGCTGGGAGCTGGAAGTAGGATTCAAAGAGCTGATTCAGATGATGGTTGAGGCGGACCTAGAACGGGTAAAGAAGGAACTGATTACAATGGTGATGGTATAATCATATGAAATTCTGAGAGAGAGAGGTTGCATATAACCTTTCTCTTTTCTTTACAAAAAACTTTATCCTTGGAGAATCTATGGAGAAAATTATGTCTTTACATGCTGCTCCAGTCAAAACGAAGAAGCTCTTGCTGGTCAACAGCAGCTGGCTGTTTGGTGACAAGATTCTGCGTATGGTTATCGGTCTGACAATCAGCATCATGATGGCACGTATTTTGGGGCCGGAACAATTAGGCAAATGGAACTACGCAGAGTCTTTTTTTGGAATGTTTATGGTATTCACAACAATGGGTCTGGATTCTGTAGTTGTAAGGGATCTCGTCAGAAATAGGACCGCTGAGATGGAACTGATGGGAACAGCCATCGCTTTAAAGCTTGCAGGCACGTTAGTTGCTATTACTGGTTCCTGCTTATCAAATTTGTGGCTCAGACCGGGCGATTCATTTGTTATAACTATTAATGTCATAATATCCACTGCCTCCCTTTTTCAAATTTTCGATGTAATTGACTACTGGTTCAGATCAATGATGTTATCGAAGTATACAGTGATTTCTAAAAACATCGCTTTTATTGTCAGCTCAGGATTGAAAATAACCTTGCTGCTATTGAGGGTGCCTCTTATATATGTAGCCTTATGCACATATGTAGAATTTCTGATTGGCAGTATCATGTTAATCATATTTTATAATCAACAGAATCAGAGCCTGTTACAATGGAAGGTTAATCTTCGTAAAGCCCAAGAATTATTAAGCAATTGCTGGCCGATTATATTATCATCGTCAGCGATAATGGTTCAAGCCAGAATTGACCAGGTAATCATCGGGCAAATATTGGGGGACGAGGCGGTGGGCCAATATTCCGTCGCACTTCGATTAATTGAAGTCCTAGGGTT
Source organism: uncultured Paenibacillus sp. (assembly GCA_927443375.1). GTDB lineage: Bacteria > Bacillota > Bacilli > Paenibacillales > Paenibacillaceae > Paenibacillus_AQ. The sequence continues at coordinate 14,709 of CAKMKL010000172.1, forward strand.
TATCCCGGTTGTGATAGCTACCGCATTTGCCCCAGTGGTCACAAGGTCAAAAATGAAAGGAGAGGCAGAATACAAGAACATACTCGGTACCATTTATAAGCTGATGTTTATCGTCTTTCTATTAACAGCGGTTCCTATATTCTTGCTCTCCAACCGCATTGTTATTCTATTATACGGAAGCCAATTTGCGCCGGCAGGTGCACTGCTGGCCTTGTTCGCTATTCGGTTGTTTTTTACGAACTTTTCCGTGGGCAAAAGTTTATTTATCACGAATGAAAATATGTTCAAATACACCTTACTGACCTCCATTATCGGAGCTGCCTCTAACATCGGACTTAATTTTCTGCTGATTCCAATGATGGGGACGAGAGGGTCTTTGGTGGCAACGATTATCTCCTTTACGATATCCATTTTTATGGTCGATCTCTTTTTTACACGCGCGCGGGAAAACGTTAAGAACATGATGTATTCGATTTTGACTTTTTGGAAGATTAATCCGAAGAACTTAAAGGAAGGAGATTACTATGCTCAAGATTAAACCCTCCATTGAATTTGCCTCCTGCTGCGAATTATGTAAGTCTGAGGTTACGAACGAAAGAATTCTCTGGCAGGGCATTCATGTAAGTGTGATAACACGCTGCAGGAATTGCCAGTCGGAATGTATCGAAGATTTAAGTGTAGGGCATGCAACTTATTCCCCTTATAAAGTCATCCTTCCTGACTATCAGATTATCGGAGACCCTAAGGCGCTTAAATGGCTGGGGCAGCCCTTCAAAAATTCTCTTCAGGCTCCTTCTGAGGATATCGAGATCAATATTGATATTAAAAAAAACCGGCAGGCCAGCCGGGTGATAATTATTAATTGTATCGATTATTTGTATGGACACTCTTTGCTGAAGCTGCTGAATGCAGAGCGGGAAAAAGATGAACATGATGATCTTGGGATCGTTGTGATCACTCAGAAAGCTCTGGAGTGGATGGTTCCGGAGTTCGTCAGCGAGGTATGGACAGTGAATATTCCTTTCAGCAAAGCCAGAAACTACTATCCGTTGCTCGATAAGAAGATTAACAAGGAGCTGGAACGGTTTGAGGAGATTTATGTAAGCCATGCATATTCACATCCGGACCGATTCAATATTGAGAACTTTACAAGAATTGCTAAGTATAACCCGGAGCACTCCGCAGCGCCGCGGGTGACCTTTGTGTGGCGTGATGACCGCTTATGGAGCAATAATTACTATATCTCTAAAGTAATGCAGAAATATCCGTCCGTACGCCGTTACCTGAAACCGCTGCTGTATATACAGAAAAGGAAGGTTATCCGGCTGTTTAAGAGAGTCAGAAGCAGTTGTCCTCAGCATAAATTTACAGTGGCCGGCTTAGGGAAGACCGGGAAATTCCCGGATTGGATCAGCGATGAACGGGTCAAGTCCTTTAACAAAGATAACGAAGTGCAAACTTGTCGTGTTTATAGTGAAAGCAGAGTAGTTATTGGTGTTCATGGCTCTAATATGCTGCTTCCATCAGCGCATGCCGGAATGACCATAGATTTGATGCCGATGGACCGGTGGGGGAATTTTGCACAGGATATCCTGTTTCAAGAAAGCAATAACCGATTAACCAGCTATAAATATCGTTTGATTCCAATAGAAACACGGTTACCGATTTTAGCGAAAATTATAACTTATCAAATTACGGGCTATCAGCATTATTCGCACCAAATGACGGAAGGAATCAGGAGAGAAGCAGCTTTGCAAACAGGTGTTTCGTAGAGTAGTTCTTATAACAACAATAATAATTCATTTTGATATTGTTTGATGTGAGGGGAGTTAAGATGTCATTGCTGTCAGAGCTGTACTTGGCTATTCGTGCGGTGCCAAAAACAATTTATTTTAATTTTAAATACTTTAAACTATCCGAGGCGCTGAAGTTTCCCGTGCTGATTTCCCACCGCGTAATTTTCGCAAAACTAAAAGGGGATATAGAAATGGATGCTCCGCTGAAGTTTGGCATGGTTCGGATCGGCTTTGGCACGGTCAGGATATTTGATCAGAGGCGGATGCGGGCCGTATGGCATCTTGAGGGTAAAATCAGGTTTAGAGGAAAAGCAAGTATCGGGAACGGAACAAAATTGTCTGTACTGGGGAATCTCACTGTTGGACAGAATTTCATCATCAGTGCCCATACGCAGATAGAATGCCGGAAGAGTATAACGTTTGGTGACGATGTCTTAATCGGTTGGGATTGTCTGTTCATGGATACGGATGGTCATCATATTCTGAATGAAGCGGGAAGAAAAATCAATGAGAACAAGGAGATTCTTATAGGAGATAGAGTCTGGTTCGGCTGCAGAAATACGGTTCTGAAAGGCGTATCCATCGCAAGTGACGTTGTAGTTGCTGCGAATAGCTGTGTTTATGGGACATTCGACCAGCCCAATTGTGTGATCGGCGGAAATCCGCCTAAGCTGATAAAAGAGAATATTTCATGGATTGGCTGAAAGGAGCTTAGCCAGGTGAGAATTTTATATCTTCGTAATTTTGCCAGCAAAGTCAATCCGGAGTCATATAATCTGCAGGAGATCGGATTCGGCAAGGCGCTGATTAGAAAAGGCCATGACTGTGACATTGTGTATTATGAGCCGGATAAGGAAGATTCGGTTCAGATCGTGGATCAGGCCCAGGGGCATACACTGCGGATTCTATGGATGAAAGGACTCAAAATACTCAGCAACAGTGTATACAGGCAGATTTTGAGGCGGGAGTTTCTGGATCAGTACGATCTGATCATCACCACGGAATATAACCAGATCATGAGCTATATGCTTGCGAAACTATGTCCTGAGAAGCTGGTGCTCTATCATGGGCCCTACAGCGACAACAATAACCTCCTGGTCCGCAGAGCCTACGATGTTGTGTGCCTGCCGAAGATGAAGCGGAACATGAAATATAATTTTGTGAAATCCGATTTAGCGAAGCAGTTTCTTTCGGATAAAGGGTTTGCCAATGTGCATACCCTGGGGGTAGGGCTGGACCGGGATACGTTTATGGTGCGGCGGGAGCCCAATCCGGTTCTGGAAGAGAAGCTTGAGCCCTTGAAAAATAAGAAAGTGCTGCTGTACATTGGAATATTGGAGGAACGTCGCAACATTCTATTTATGCTTCAGGTATTCAATGTCTTAAGAAGCAGGTTGATGGAAGAAGCTGCACTATTAATCGTCGGTGACGGCAAACCGGAGGATAGCGGCAGGTATTTTGAATTTATCAGGAATCATCAGCTGGACAGCCATATCCTCCATCTGCCGAAAGTAGCGCAACAAGATCTATGGCAGATCTACGAGGCCAGCGATGTGATGGTGTTTCCTACGAACTATGATATTTTCGGCATGGTGCTGATGGAAAGTATGTATTTCCGGGTGCCGGTCATTTCATCAGTAAACGGGGGAGCTTCTACGCTGATCAAGGATAACTTCAACGGAATCATTATTGAACAGTTTGACGAAGAATTATGGGCAGAGGCTACCGGTAGGTTGTTAAGCGATGAAATCCTTCATAAGCGGCTGCAAACTGAGGCGTACAATACAATAAGTGCAGTGACCTGGGATCAGATTGCCGATGACATGCTGCAGGCGATCGGTTTTGGATAAGGAGGGGCTGGACGATGAAAAGAGTGCTGCTTATTCATAATTATTACCAGCAAAGCGGCGGCGAAGACAAGGTGGTTGCCCAGGAGGCCGAACTGCTCCGCTCCAGGGGCATCGACGTACAGATCTATTCTGTACATAATGATGACCTGAAGAACCAGGGGACCGCCGGAAAAGTGAAAACAGCACTAAGTGCCGCATGGTCCCCATCCGCATACAAAAAAATAAAACAACAGCTGCTGGACATGAAACCTGATGTGGTTCATGTCCATAATTTTTTTCCGCTGATTTCTCCGTCCGTTTATTATGCCTGCAGCCGGATGGGGGTTCCAGTTGTTCAGACACTGCACAATTACCGGCTGCTCTGTCCGGCTGCAACTTTTTTAAGGGAGGGCAGCGTATGTGAGAAATGCCTGCATGGCACACTACTCCACTCCGTTGCGGGTGGCTGCTACCGCGGGTCCAAGGTAGAAACACTGCCGGTTGTGTCAATGATTGCGGTGAATCAAATGCTGGGAACCTGGAACAAAAGGGTAGACCGCTATATTGCCTTAACCGAGTTTGCCAGAAGCAAATTTATTGAGGGAGGAATACCGGCGGAACGGATTACCGTCAAGCCCAATTTCATATCTACCGGGACTCATAATACCATTTCTGAGATTGCTCCCGGCAATTACATCTTATATGTTGGAAGAATTTCTGCCGAGAAGGGGGTTAAGCAATTACTTATGGCTTGGAGCGGGCTGGCCAATAAAGCCGGCGCGGAGCTGCTGATTGTCGGAGACGGCCCTGAGAAAGCAAAACTTGAGGCGAAGTATAGCGGAGGCAGTATTCAGTTTCTGGGAAATCAGCCTGGAGAGAAGGTGCTGGAGCTGATGAGCAAGGCAAAGTATCTGGTGGTTCCCTCCATCTGGTATGAAGGATTCCCGATGACAATTGTGGAGGCTTATTCCGTCGGGACTCCGGTACTGTGCAGCCGGATCGGCTCTTTGCAGGAGATTGTACCGGAGGCGGTAACCGGCTTCCAATTTACCCCTGGTGATATCAGCAATATGGCAAACGTAATGAGGCAGGCAATGGAATACGGGGATTACCCTAGTCTTAGGGTAGCGGTTAAGGAGCGGTATAACGCTTTATACACGGAAGAGGTTAATTTCATTGCGTTGTCGCAAATTTATGATGAGGTTATAAAGGAGAAGGATCATGAGAACAGATTCGCTTTACAGTACGGCGAGAATTATAAACTCTAATATCTCAGCGCTGAATTTTACCCAGACGGTTTCCGTGATTGAAGATTGGATTGCAGGCAAAGAGAGCCGCTACGTGTGTATCTGCAACACGCATTCACTGGTCACCGCGAGCAATGACGCGCAGCTGGCTGAAGTGCTGGAAACGGCCGACCTCTGTACGCCGGACGGAATGCCGCTTGTCTGGGCGCTCAAAATGTACGGATTCGCAGAACAGGATCGTGTCGATGGCCCGAATCTGATGCTGCGTCTGTGTGAAGAAGCCGGCAGGAAGAGATATAAGGTTTTTCTGTACGGGGGAACCGAGGAGACACTTGAAAAGCTGGTGTACAGTCTGAAGCGTGATTATCCCGATGCAGACATTGTAGGCAGCTATTCTCCCCCCTTCCGGGCGCTGACGGAAGAAGAAAATCAACAGATGACGGGCATGATCAATGACAGCGGGGCAGAACTTGTATTTGTCAGTCTTGGCTGCCCTAAACAAGAAATCTGGATGTATAACAACCGCTCAAACATCAATGGAGTCATGATTGGGGTTGGAGCCGCCTTCGATTTTATCTCCGGGACGATTAAACGCTCGCCTGTGTTCTTCCAAAAGTCGGGTCTGGAGTGGCTGTACCGGTTAGGCAGCGACCCGAAGCGGCTATGGAAAAGGTATGCGTACAATAATCCGGTATACATTTACCGGTTCTTGAAGACCTACCGAAAAAACAAAAAAAGTTCTGCCATTTCGAACAAGTCTCTGGAAAGAGGCTTTTTTTAATGCGGATCGGAGGAGTACGTAAATGAAATTAGTACTATTGTCCGGAGGTTCCGGAAAAAGGCTGTGGCCGTTGTCGAATGACGCCAGAAGCAAGCAATTTCTGAAGGTGCTGGAGAATGAAGACGGTGAGCTGGTATCTATGGTGGAGCGGGTATGGGGACAGATTGAAGCCAGCGGGCTCGGAGAGTCCAGCTATATTGCTACAAGCTCGGCACAGATTGAAATGATGCGGCTTCAGATCGGGGGCAAGGCTCCTTTGATTATTGAGCCTGACCGCAGGGATACGTATCCGGCCATTGTACTGGCGGCTTCCTATCTGTATTCATGCGAAGGGGCAGCGCTTGAGGATACCATCGCGATCCTGCCGGTTGACCCCTACGTGGATATACAGTTTTTTGAAGCGATTAAGCATTTGGATCAGGTACTGGATGAGTCGGAAGCAGAGCTTGCCTTGATCGGGGTAGCACCGACGTACCCCTCCGCCAAATACGGATATATTATCCCGGCCCAAGGGCAGCAGCCGGGGGCAGATTATTATACCGTAGATCATTTCCGCGAAAAACCGACTGAAGTACAGGCGGTTCAGCTTCTGGCTCAGGGAGCGTTATGGAACTGCGGTGTGTTTGCTTTTAAACTCGGCCACCTGATTGGGATTATGGAGCAGAATGGATACCCGGTGCAGTATCAGGAATTAGTCAAGCAGTATCATTTGCTGCCCAAGATCAGCTTTGACTATGAGGTGGTGGAGAAGACAGCGCATATTGTGGTTGTTCCTTATGCGGGCTATTGGAAGGACCTTGGCACCTGGAATACATTAACGGAAGAAATGAAGCAGCAGCAAATCGGCAAAGGCACAATCAGCCCCGACTGTGTGAATACGCATCTCATTAATGAAATAGACATTCCCGTTTCCGTTATTGGCTTATCGGATATTGTGGTGGCTGTCAGTCCGGATGGCATTCTGGTGGCCGATAAGAGCGCCAGCCCGAGAATCAAGGATTATATCGATTACGGCCTGGGCCCAATGTTCGAAGAGCGGCAATGGGGCTGGGTGCGGATTCTGGATGACCAGGTGTATGAAGATGGACGGTGTGTGGCAACGAAGCGTGTGTGCGTGAAGGATCAGCGGAACCCCGGTTACCGCATGCATTTGTTCCGTGAAGAAGTATGGACGATTGTAAGAGGTGAAGGCGAGTTTATTCAGAATGGAAATTACATGAAGGTAAAGGCAGGCAATGTTTTGCACATTCCAATGAAGATTCTGCATAGTATCCGTGCTATCGGTGATTTGGAGATGATCGTCGTACAAAGCGGATTGCAACACGAGTCCAACAGAATCATGGAAATTTACCAAACTTGGGATGAAATCACGGATAACTGCATGAAGACGTAAGCAAGGGGGGGTTCTATGATTGCAAAGGTGGATCTTATGGAACAGGAAATACAGTACCGGTACAGCCGGTGGCGGAATAGTGATCTGCCGTCTTATTTAATGAAGGAACTTCATGAAATGAAGGTTACAGAAATTATGGATAGCTTTTACCGGAGGCCTTCGCTCGGGATGGAAGGGCTAATCAGCAAAGTGGGCGTTGGGACTAACAGGATGAATATTTTTACGGTCCGGCACATCTGCCAGGCGTTGTCTTATGAAATTGTATCCCGGGGTCTTGTCTACCAGCATCGGGTAGTTGTCATCGCCTATGATTCACGGCTGCATTCCAGGAGCTTCGCAGAACAAGCGGCACTGGTGCTGGCGAATAACAACATTAAAGTATATCTCTTCGATCATCCCCGGCCAGCCAGCGAGCTGGCCTTTTCTGTACGCTGGCTCCATGCGATTGCCGGCCTGAACTTCTCTGCGGGAAGATTATCCCCACAATATCATGGAATGCAAATATACTCGGACTACGGTTGTCTGGTTTCAGACAGCTATATTGCCCGGGTCCAGACTTATATGGATCAGATCGGGGATGGACTGGATATTGAAGTTTTGCCGGCTGAGGAAGCTATTGCAACAGGAAAATTGGTCATGGTAGGTACTGAAATTGACAAGGCCTATATAGAATATTTGGAGAATACACCACTTTCCAGAGAAAGTATTCAGATCATGGGCTCCTCCATGCGCGTAGTGCTCGCGCCTTTGTTCGGGACAGGTGGAAAAATCATTGGACGTGCTTTTGCCGCACTAGGCTACACGGAAATTCATCAGGCAGAGATCAGCGATTCAGATGCAATCTCTATTGCAAGAGCTCCAGATCCTCATCAACTGGAGGTACTCCTTACAGCCTATCAATTGGCCCGGGAAATTCAGGCTGACATCGTGCTTGGGTTTAATCCGGAGGAGAATGAGCTCAGCTTGTCCGTTAAGGATGGTAGAGGCGGGTATCTGCTACTCCATGCCAACCAGACAGCTGCGCTTCTGCTGCAATACATTATTCAATCCCGGGAAGCGATGAATAGTCTGCCGCTGGGCGGAGTTGTCGTAAAGACCCTGCTGTGCTCGAATTTCCTGAACGGGATTGCGGCAGATCACGGCCTGCAGCTGATCGAATCCACCCAGGGATTTCAAGGCATTGGTGCCAAAATGGCCGAATGCGAGCGGACAGGTAAACAAGCCTTTGTGTTCGGATTCGATGAGTATGGCGGCTATGCCCTGGGCAACTTTGTCCGGGGGAAGGACGGTATTCATGCCGCATTGCTGGTTGCGGAGATGGCGGCAAATTATAAGACTAAAGGAAGCACAATCTACCAGGAGCTCTTGAAGCTCTATGAGAAATACGGCTGGTTCGCGGAAGAGCGGATTAACCTCAGCTGTGCCGATTTGAACTGGTGGCAGCAGGCGGGCATTCTGATGGACCGGATCAGTATTGAATCCCCGCTGACTATAGGAGGCCTGTCTGCAGTGAAGCTTCACGATTACCGGAGCGGTGAAGTGAAGGATTTAATCAAGCAGCGAAGCTCCAAAATAGCTCATGCCCCAGCCTACGCTTTGAAATGTGAACTGACAGGCGGCTCGTGGTACGGGGTGCGCCTCTCCAAGGATATTCCGGAGATTGAGCTGGTTATCGGCAGCAGGCATCCGGAGGAAAAGGCCTGCAAGTATCAATTGTCTGCGATTCGTTCGGACGTGCTTCATTTGATTGAATCTATAATTTAGAACAGTAGAGGTGGGTAAAGATGAATATTGCTGTAATCGGTACAGGGTATGTCGGGTTAGTCTCAGGAATTTGTTACGCGGAGCTGGGTCACCGGGTATTGTGTGTGGATAATGACGAGGCCAAAATCAATATTCTTCGCACAGGCGGTATCCCGATTTACGAGCCGGACCTGCAGGAGCTGTCCATTAAAAATGCCGCGGCCAACCGGCTGGAGTTCACTACAGACCTTGCCTATGCCACCCGGCACGCAGAATTGGTTATTATTGCTGTCGGCACCCCGCCGCTCCCCAGCGGTGAAGCCAATATGGCCTACATTGAATCGGCAGCGAGAGAAGTCGGACTGTCGATGAATGGCTACAAAGTGATCTGTGTTAAAAGCACGGTTCCCGTCGGCACCAATGACCGTGTCCGCAGTCTGATTTCCGGGCTGTATGACGGGGCGTTCGATATCGCCTCTCTGCCGGAATTCCTCCGCGAAGGCACTGCAGTCCGCGACACTCTGCATCCTGACCGGATTATTATCGGCACGGACAGTACAGCCGCAGCGGAGCTGCTGACTGACCTACATAAACCCCTTACCGATCAGATTATAGTGACAGACATCCGGAGTGCAGAGATGATTAAATACGCCTCGAATGCTTTTCTGGCGACCAAGATTTCTTTTATCAATGAAATCGCCAATATCTGTGAGAAGGTCGGCGCTGATGTTACGGAAGTTGCCAAAGGGATGGGGCTGGATAAGCGGATCGGCAGCTCGTTCCTGCGGGCGGGTATCGGTTATGGAGGCTCCTGTTTTCCGAAGGATACGAAAGCACTGATCCAGATTGCAGGCAATGTGGAGTACGACTTTAAACTGCTGAAGTCCGTAGTAGAGGTCAATAAGCATCAAAGATTCAGTGTTATCGATAAACTTCAAGCCGCGCTCGGTGATGTACTCGGCAGAAGCATTTGCATTTGGGGACTGGCCTTTAAGCCGGAGACAGATGATGTGCGGGATGCTCCTGCTCTGGAAATTATTCATAGATTATTAGAGCTGGGAGCGAAAGTACAGGTCTATGATCCGATAGCAGCCGGGAATTTCCGGGCCATGTACGATCATCCGGCGATTGGATGGTGCAGTACTGCTTTGGAAGCTGCTAGCGGCTGCGAGGCGTTATGCCTACTGACGGAGTGGAAGGAATTTGCCGAAGTTGACCTGGAGCAGGTCCGCTCGGTGATGACTGGGCCGGTGCTGATCGATGGAAGGAATGTTTATGACGATCTTCGGGTAAAGGGAGCAGGGATGAATTATTATCCAGTCGGCAGATCGGCTGATCCAGTGCAAGCCTTAAGGATGTCGAAGTAGATAAAAGGGGGATTTCGCGATGGAGGAGCGTCTTGTGATTCAGGATAACCAGCGGGAGAAATTCAGTCAATTCATGGAGCGTCTTGCCAAAGATCCTGTTCTGAAAAACAACAGGGCAGGCAGCAGGTATTCACTTGCCGAGATTATGCATGAGGCGAGATATCCACTGAATCAGGAGTTCCAATATGATCACGGGTGCCAAGAATTTATCCCGGTTATTCAGAAACCTATGATTGATGTAGCCCTGCTGTTAACTTTACTGCTGCAGGAGAAGGGGCTGAATTGCACCAGCGATGACTTGATGAATCATGTACTGAATGGAGGAAGCGTGGAGCAGTTTATACAGCAGGCTCATGAGCATTGAGGAATAAAAATACATTGGAGAACGAAAAGGAGGGAGGCGTAGATGTCTAATCTATCTTATCCCGTGAATCCGCCTGTTTTGAAGGCACAATCATCATCGCTGCCGGATAAACTGTTTATTATTTTTTCGTTGCTGTTCTTTTCTCTTCCGCAGACAACCATAGGGGTAAGTGCCAATCAGGTCATTGTACATTTCCTAATGATCGGTATTGTTTTTTCCGTTGCACTCTATAAAATTGGACCTTTAATTAAGACCCTGTTGTCTGATAAAATGCTGTTTACAGTAATTTTGTATATTTTGATCTCTATCTCATGGTCAGCCGCTCCACTGGCAACGGCGATTTTTCTCTTGAAATTTATTACTTCAACTTTGTTTGCAATGTATGTCTCGTCAAAATACACATTGGAGTCTTTTTTTAACTTTTTGGTTGTATTTTTGATAACCTCCGCGATTTTGAGCTTGATGGCAGGCATTTTATTACCGGGGTATACCATACACACCGGTGTGGCGCATGCCGGGGCCTGGATGGGGATATACGGACACAAAAACGGACTGGGAACGATGTGTGTGCTGGGGATTTCTGCGATGCTGATTTGGTTCTTTTCTACTCCGGATAAGATAAAGAAAATCATTTCTGTCGCGGGACTCAGCCTGTCTATCAGCTTATTGGTTCTATCTACTTCCAGAACGGCAATCGTTGTCTCCATAGTCTGTACAATGATTCTGGTTGTACATTTAGGGTACCGGAAGCTATTCCGAATACATCGTTCTATATTCATTTCTTCCATCATTTTTGGGATGGTTACTTTAGCAGGAGCTGTTTATCTGGTCACAGTAAACCTAAACTCCATTTTTGCGTTAATGGACCGTAACCCTGATCTCACAGGCAGAACCGAGATTTGGGCTGTGGTTATGACCTACATCAAAGAAAGGATATGGTTAGGCTACGGATACGGCGGCTTCTGGAACAGCGGTTATGCGGTGAAAGTATGGGATACGCTGCAGTATCCTCTTTTAGGGAGCAGCCACAGCGGGCTTTACGATCTTTTACTTGATTTTGGAGCCATTGGTCTGATGATTATTTCGATTCAATATTTGTTTTTGTTGGGAAGAGTAATTAAGCTATCATTCATTAAGCGTGGACAAGGGAAGATAATATGGTTTTTAATATTTACTCTGTTTATGCTGATAAACAATTACTCTGACAGCCGGTTTCTAAATACAACCAGTATTTATTGGGTGTTGTATGTCTGTACATCCATATTAATGAAAAAATCCTATGACTCAAGAAATGAGGTGTTGTAACTGAAATTAGGAGGTTATAGAACTGTGGTGATTGTGCTGTAAAAATATGCAAGACTAAGATCCAGGCCTCCCGGCGGGAAAAGACAGCTTATTTTTGATTGCCGTCTTTCCCGGCTCTCGTCTGAATAACATGCTCAAGGATACTCTTGACAAGTAACAGGTCCTCGCGTTCAAGCGGGATGCCGTCCCAGTGTAGCTGTTCGAGATTCAGCAGTTCTTTTGCATTATTGGATGGTTCAATAACATCAGGGTATTCGGTTAGGCCCAGCAGATAGTCAGCCGTGGTATTGAGTTTTTTTGCAATAATCTGTACAGCTTCAAGTGTTGGCTGGCGAAAACCGGATTCGTAACCGGAGTATGTGCTTTTGGCGACTCCGATGGTATCGGCAACCTCTTGAATCGTGAAGTTGCGCGCTTTTCTTAGCTGTTTAAGTCGTTTCGAGAACATGAATTAGTGCCCCCCAGATGTGAGTCGGTCAGGTTATTATTTTACAGTATATCACAAAAGAAACGCGCACAACCATTCCCGTGAGGCATTCCGGGGGACATTTATTTTACATAAACGAAAACAAAAAAGAGGGCTCAGCCCCCCAATGAAATAACAGCTCTGTCTGAACAGAGTAAGATATGTATTTAAAATTAAGCGAAGCGGTAGGAATTTCGGGTTCGGATTTTTATGTCCAGGAGTTCTAACGCTGTCCGGTCCAGAAATTCATTGTCAGCATATACAATATGCAGCATATAAGCTAAATTACTCGAGCATTCTGTAACATTAAAACCTAAATTTACCAACAGAACCCTTACCTCCGCTTGTAAATCCACCAGAACACCTCCTTCCTTTATTTTTTAATATCCATTATTTTAGTTCATCGAGGAAATAAATACTGTCACTTTGTGTCGGTAGCAAAAAAATGTTAATTTTCTACTTTTATACAGAAAAATCCCGGAATTATTGTACATATTTTCGCATTTTTGCAATAAATCATCATCATTTTAACAAAATACTAAATTACCCAACCCATAGGTTTGCAGAATGAATAGAGTATAGCAGATGTTCTTCCGGCAGCAGCTATGGATTTGTTCACAAAATGGGGTGATAGTGATGGATTTGAATGCATTGACTGGCTTGTTCAATAACAACGACGGCTCAGTCGTGCTAAATGTCCTTTTATCAATTGCTTTAGTCTGGAGCATCCGGCAGATCGCGAATAAAGAAAAGGTCATACAGAATTATCAGAAACGGGATGAGGAGAACGAGAAGGAGCTCAATCAATACAACCGTTCACTCGTCAAGCTGCTTATTGAAAGAGAAGACACGGCAAGAGAGACCAGGTTAAGAGAGAGCGCTGATAAAATGAATTGTGGGGAGGTCGTCGACAAGTGAAGCTCCTCGATATTTTCAGAAAAAATGAGATCAAGCCCAGTCGTGTGAAGAAAGAAATCGAGAAGTTAGGCAAAATCCAGGCAGCCTATGAAATGAATGATATCGAAAGCTTGATAGACCTGCATCAATCCGGCCTGGGCAAGAGAGGAGATGATTTGCATGGGAATTATTGATTTGACGCTTGTCGCCCTGGAGTTAACCGCTTTTATAGTGTTTACGGCATATGTGGTGCAGTACAGCCGCTATTTTATCGGTAACGGGCCGAAACGCACCTATAACCTCTTTCTCCGCAGTGTGTGGATCACTTACTCTACCGTGGCTTTGCTCTGTCTTAACCTGTTATGGGGCCGCATGAATATTGTTTTCGGCTACAACGTAGTCAGCATATCGAACACACTTAGAGAGTTTGTAATGATCCTTACACTGATTCTGCTTGTGTTTGCCGGACTAATGCACAAGGATTTGTGGGACAGCCACCATAAGGACTGATTAGCCCGTCTGAAGCAGCGGTTTAATTGATTTATCCATGTAAAAAAACACCTGCCGGAGAAGTCTCCAGCGGGTGCCTGTTGTGTGTACTGTGTCTAACCGATGTACTAACGTATACTGGCCAAATGCTCAACCAGTCTGTTCCAGGTTTCCGTGATGCCTTGGAGCATGCCCATATCCATTACCTGCTTCAGGTCTTCGGGGGTTGCATAATCCGAGCGGCAAACGACCAATGTCCCGCTGTCCGTTTGGGTGAAGGTCAGTGTTACCAGCGTCTCTGCCAAATCTTCGTTCACATTGCCCTCGGCATCAGAGAAATAATCAACATAGACAATCTTCTCGGGTTCGATGATCTCGCGGTACACGCCCTTGCCCCAGGATTCCATTCCATAGAAATCGCCCTGATTCTTGTCCTCGCATTTCATACAGTAATGCCAGACTCCGCCTTCGCGGAAATCGATATGGCATACCGGAAGACTCCAGCCGCGCGGCCCCCACCAGTGCTTCAGATGCTCCGCCTGTGAGAATGCCTGAAATACCAGCTCACGCGGAGCCTTGAATTCACGTTCAAGAATAAGCGATTTGTCCTCTACTCTGGATACCATTTGATTCGTCATTTGCCCTCATCCTCTCTGATTGCATGAAATGTCTGTAAGTAATCATCCAGGCGGTCCAATCTGTCCTCCCATAGTACACGGTAGTTCTCCAGCCAATCATCCAGTTCCCGGAAAGGAGCCGGGCACAGACTGTAGATTCTGCGGTTGGCATCGACCTTGGACTCCACGATTCCGGCCTCGCTTAAAACCCGCAAATGCTTAGAGGCTTGGGGCTGCCGAATCTGCAGCTGCCGGGCGATTTCGCCTACAGTGAGCGGATGCCCGCGCAGCAGTTCAACCATCTGCAGGCGGTTAGGTTCGGCCAAGGCACTCATAACCGTTGCATTCATATTCATCATCCATTCGTTTGCGGTGCTTTTTTTTGCTGATTACAATATACCACAAAAGGAATATTCCTGTAAAGGAATATTAAAAACAGACCTCCAGCAGATTATGGCCGATATATCCGCTCGCTCCGGTTAAGGCGATGGCCGCTCTCCGGCCGGTGCCTTCACTCCCTGTGACTGGTTCAGGCCTGTTCTCTTTTGTTAACTCTATTGCAGTTCTGGGTGAATTCATCGATTATCCCTGCTCCCATTAATGATAGATATGACCGAACTAAGCATCGTGCTGTTCAGTACCCTTATCCGCGCTGCTTCAACCGTAATTGCTGAAAAGCACCTGCGTATCCTGCGCGATAGGTATGGATGCAGAGATGGAGAGGGCTTTAAACGCTGTGTTTTCTCAGAACATGAAACAATACGATTTCAAGCTGGAACAGCCCGCTGTCATAAGCGATCTGAAGCAGCCCGCCCCACTCGCTGACGGTTTGCCGGATGTTCTGGAGTCCGATGCCGTGAGGACGTGGACCGGGTTTCGTCGAAGAGATCTCACCGCGGCTGCCGGTGCGGATTTCATGTGCAAAGGGATTACGGATTCTGATAAACAGGCTGTCGTTGAGATAATTCATCTCTATACTGACATATCGTTCCGGGAGAGAGGGTTCCCCGCAGGCTTCGATCGCATTATCCAGGGCGTTGCCGAGAATGACGCAGATTACGGAGGCATCCAGCTCCAGCTGCGGCGGAATTGAAAGCTCTAGGCTGAAGCTGATCTGATGCTCTGCTGCGGCCTGCTTCTTGTAGTTGACGATAGAGTCGATGACCGGATTTCCGGTATCACAGCCGCCCGGAGGATAGACTAGTTTGCCGAGCAGACGGTCGAGTTCAGCTGCGGAGGGGTGTTCATCACCGGAGTGCAGCCTGGCGCGCAGGCCCAGGAGAATATTTTTGAAATCATGCTGGAATTTGAAAGCCTCCTCCTGATGGTCCCGGGTCATGAGATACTGATGTACGTAATAGGTATTCTGCTGTTCCACCAGCTGCCTTCTGGTCTTCTCAGATTGCACGTACATGGCATGGTCGCTGAGCACAAAAATCAGCAGGTTTATCGCCAGCAGCAAGGTGGGGACTATGGGAAACAGGTTCGGATAGACCTGGAAGAACAAGCTTTCCGATAGCCGGATCAAGGCGAATATACTCAACATAGGACAGAGGAGCAGGATCATCAGGTACCCCCCGGCGGGGCGGCCGTGCCCGTCCCCCTTGGTGATACGCAACAGGAGGAGAACCAGTGACAAGGCGATCAGCTTGGAAAGAAGGAGGTTGGCTATATATCCGGTGTCTGTATAGGCATAGGGCATAACGGCTTCGCTGAGCACAAGCAGGGCGGTGATAAACAGAACGCAATATATCCGCCGTATCCATTCGCCACGGTAGAGCAGCGAAAACAGAATGGTGAGCCCTACGTTCGCTGCAAGAAGAAGCAGGCCTGGAAATGAACTGTGATGCAGGGCGAGATTGCACGCCATGTAAAGGAAACTGCTCAGCACAACCGGCCGTTGTCCCGCCAGACGGCAGGTGAGGAAGCGGCTAAAGAAATAATGAAGAATAACCGGAACAAGGGGGAAGGTCAGCAGGTAGACAAGCTCTTCCCGCAGCATGGTGTTCATTGCAAAGCCCCCCTAAAGCTGAGATAAGCTCTGCGGACAGCGGCGCTGTGCTTGTTGCTGACCGGCAGCTCCCCTCCGGTAATAAGTTTGACCCGCTTACCGCTGATCTCACTGATGTAGTGAAAGTTCACGATGTAGGACTGGTGAATACGGATGAAATTACCGGAGGGAAGCTTGCGCTCTTCCTCCTTGAGCATGCCATAGTATTGAATTTCACCATCCCTCAGGATCAGCGTAATCCGTCTGATACTGCTCTCGAGATAGACAATATCCCGGTAAGAGACCAGCAGCTCTTTTCCTTTTTGCTGAACGGGCAAGAATTGGGCCTGACCCTGGCGGTGTATCCGGATTGCCTTCTGCAGCGCAGGGACAAGCTTATGCAGGAATGCTTGCGGCTCTACCGGCTTCCTGATAAAGCCCGACGGCCGCACATCAAACAGCTGCAGATGATATTGTTCATGGCTGGAGATATAAATCAGTTGTGTCCAGTCATTCCCGTCATCTTGCCTCAGGATCTGCCCCGCTGTAATTCCGTCCATTCCCCCCAGTTCAATATCCATAAATATCAGATCATAGCGGCAGCCGCTCTGCAGGTCCCGGGCAAAGGCTTCTCCGCTGTAATAGAGGGCTATTTCCAGTTCCTCTGGAACTTTATCTCCCGTATCAAGAATAAGCTGCTCTATCAGCCCCGCTGTCTGCGGGTCATCGTCACAAACGGCGATATGAATCATGTCTTCACTCCGTTTCACTTTACTTGCTCCATTATACATTTTCAGGGAAAAACAGACTATAACGTTCATGGAGCCAGGCTGCTTAAAAATGACAATAACCCGCTTAAAAATGACAAGCGAAGCCCGTATACTTTTCTCTCATGCTATGGTGGTTCTGCCGGCTCAGCAGTACAACGGCGTAACAGTATAACAGACCAGTGAAGGAGTGTTCCGCTTGAAACCATCCGTATTTGAAGCCAGGGGCTTAACCAAAACCTACAGATCTTCTTTTGCCCTCCAAAGTTTGGATATGACGATTAAGCAGGGAGACATTTATGGACTCATCGGAGAGAACGGGGCCGGAAAAAGTACACTGATGAAAATAATAGGCGGCCTGGTGCACCCGGCAGGCGGAGAAATATCGCTGTTCGGGCAGCGGGGGAAGCATGAGCTGGTCAGGGCAAGGCGTCGGGTCGGATTTCTGATCGAAACCCCGTCCCTTTATCCGCATATGAATGCCGGGGAGAATCTGACCTTCTATTGCCGGATATTCGGCATTCAAGAAAAGGCCAGGATTGGAGAGGTGCTGCAGTCTGTAGCATTAACGGATGCCGGAAGTAAACCAGCCTCCCAGTATTCGCTGGGCATGCGCCAGCGTCTTGGGCTGGCTATTGCGCTGCTCCATCATCCGGAGTTTCTGGTTCTGGACGAGCCTGTAAACGGGCTGGATCCCGTCGGAATTGTGGAGCTGCGGGAGATTCTGGTGCGGCTGGCGCGTGAGGAAGGGGTAACCATTCTGCTGTCCAGCCACATTCTCGGAGAGCTGCAGCAGCTCGCCACCAAATACGGCTTCATCCATAAAGGGAAACTGATTCAGGAAGTGTCAGCAAGTGAATTGCTGGAGTCCGCGCAGACGATGATCTCGGTAGCAACGCGCTTTCCGGCAGCGGCAGCTGAGGTGCTGAAACAGGAGCTGCAGCTAGACAAGATCAGTATCACCGGCTCTGGAACCGTTGAGATTCCCCGGGAGCAGGCAGACCTGGAGCAGCTGATGTCTGTTCTTCTGCGGCAGGGAATTCCGGTTGACGGGATCCAGTTATCCGTACCGAATCTGGAACACTACTATTTGAAGCTGATCGGGGGCGGAGTGCAGTGAGGGATTTTTTGCGGGCAGAGCTTTATTATCTGAGAAAAGATACCGCGTTCAAGAGTATCAGTGCCACTTTTTTACTGGGGTGTATCTTCCTGATTATAATCATCGGCACCAAGGGCGGATATGAGCTGGACAATGCTGTGCAGCCGCTTAGCATCGCCGCGCAATTTTCCCTGTTCCTGTATCTTATCATCCCGCTGCATGCCTGCTTTTTCGCCACGGAAGGCTTTGAACACGGTTCGATACAGAACATTATTGCCGCAGGTCGGAGCCGCAGGTCGTATTTCATGGGCAAGTATATGCTGGAGATTCTGGCGGTCTGCTGGTGGCTGCTGCAATTATTCGGGCTGTTCTATCTTCTTTATCTGGCTGCAGCGCTCGTCACCGGGGCGCGGATCGGAAATGAAAGCTTTGGGGAAGACTTCAGCATGGCAGTGAGGGCCATCGGGTTTAATATATTATATCTGGCCGCTTACGCCGCTGCAGTCATGATGCTGGGCATGCTGATGCGCAAGGCGTCTTCTGCTGTAGTGGCAACGTTTTTCTTTATTTTTGGCAATTTACTGCTGTCGGGTTATCTGAAGGATTCCTCCTCACGGCTGCTGCGGGCCGTATCCGATTATTCGCTCATGACGCAGATTATGAAATTCTCCGGAATGTATAGTGACGGTTCGCAGCGGGTCCTGCTATCGGGAACGGGGGATTATCTGCGGGCGGTGGCGGTTCCGCTCCTTGTTATCGCTGTCTGTCTTGCTGTAACCCTGATTTTTGTGGAGAAAAAAGATATTCAGTTATAATGAATTTCATGAGGCAACAAATCTGAATAAATGAGGGAGGCAGGCCGGATGAATGATCAGCAGAATACCGGGCAGCAGCTCGCCACCTTTGCCGGGGGCTGCTTCTGGTGTATGGTCAAGCCGTTTGACGAGCTGCCGGGCATTGTCTCCGTGGTGTCCGGCTATACGGGCGGACATACCGGGAACCCGACATATGCTGAGGTCGGAACCGAGACTACCGGACATTTCGAGGCGGTACAGATTACCTTTGAGCCGGAGCTGTTTCCGTACACGCGTCTGCTAGACATCTATTGGCAGCTGATTGATCCGACAGACCGGGGCGGCCAATTCATGGACCGGGGGAGTTCCTACCGGACGGCTATCTTCGTTCACAGTGAAGAGCAGCGGGTCCAGGCGGAGGCGTCCAAAGCCGCGCTTCAGGCAGAGAAGCGGTTCAAGTCTCCGGTTGTGACAGAAATCCTGCCCGCTGCACCGTTTTATCCGGCTGAAGCGGAGCATCAGGACTACTATAAGACTCATCCGCTGGATTATAAGCTGTATCTGAAGGGCTCCGGCCGGGGGGATTTCACCGAACTACATTGGAACGGGCGTGAAGACAAGGAACGTCTGCGTTCCCGGCTGACCGTTCTGCAATACGAAGTGACCCAGCATAAAGGGACGGAGCCTGCGTACGACAATCCGTACTGGAACCATTTTCAAGACGGTATTTATACCGATGTGCTGAATGGTGATCCGCTGTTCAGCTCCCGGGACAAGTTCGATTCAGGTACCGGCTGGCCCGCATTCACCTCACCGCTCGAACCGGGGCTGATCCGCAGGGAAGCGGACTACAGCGGAGGCGGGGTGCGGACGTTGCTGCGGAGCAGGCTGAGCGGTGCTTACCTAGGGCAGTTGTCCTACGACGGTCCGGAGCCTTCGAAGCTGCATTACCGGATTTATTCAGCCGCAATCCGCTTTGTTCCGAAGGGGGAGCTTGCTGTAAACGGGCTGGAGCGCTACCTGGGACTGTTTGCGGATGATAAGCCGGTGGAGGCGTAGCATCAGCCTGGACTGTCCGGCCGCCCGGGTTTCTTTTTTGACTCATACTGTATAATAAAATTTAAAGCGTTAATTTTGCGTTTGTACACTAAAGGAGTGACCCTATGCATCTTGATCAGCAGAATGCAGGAGAACGGCTGAAAGTGATAACCGAGCAGCTGGCGGAAGAAATCACTGCACGCCAGTATGAACGACAGCCTGACCTAGAGCAAAGATTCGGTCCTTCCGGAAGAGCAAGAACAAAGCAGGATTCCTTATATCATTTGCGGTATCTGGCGCAGAGTGTAGCCCTGGAGAGTCCACTTCTGTTTATTAATTATATTGCCTGGCTGAAAGTCCTGCTTGCGCAGTACAAAATTACGGCCGAGGATTTACGGATCAATCTCGATCTGATGAAGGAAGCGATAAGCGCCCGGGTAGAGCAGCCCGAAAGAGAGCTGATTCTGAGTTATCTGGAGATGGGCATATATCATACACGCGGGGAGGGGTGTCTGCCCTCCTTTCTTCAGCCTCAGAAGCCTTATTTCCAGGAGGCGGATGAGTATCTTCAGTTGCTTCTGGACGGAGAACGGCGTAAGGCTTCGGAGTTTGTACTGGGCTTATATAAGGACGGCATACCGATCCACGATATTTATCTGCATATCTTTCAGGAAACCCAATATGAGATTGGACGGCTGTGGCAGATGGGGCGCATTACAGTAGCCCAGGAGCATTACTGCACAGCCTGCACCCAGAGCATTATCTCCCAGCTCTATCCGCAATGGATCCGGGCACAGAATGGCAAGAAAAGACTGGTTGCGGTTGGTGTGGGTGAAGAGCTTCATGAAATTGGACTGCGGATGCTGGCTGATTTCTTTGAAATGGAAGGCTGGAATACCTTCTATCTGGGCTCCAATATGCCTGTAGAGGGCCTGATCCGACATTTGAAGGAGCGGCGCGGTTGCCCACGGCCTGAAATCGGGCAGTCTGAGCATCGGTGCGCAGTACTTTTCCCATTTGTGCGCGCTAATTGAACTTCATGCCAGAGCAGATGAATATGAGCTGGCCCTGCAGCAGCTGACTAAGCTTGGGCCTGCATACGAGGAAGCCTGCCGGGAGCTGGAAAACCTGCTGTAGAAACAGGAATATTAGACCGGTATGCCCATTTTTCGGGGGCTGCCGGTCTTTTTTTTAGGCGCATGAACATATCAAGGCAGTAGAGACATATTATATAACGTGATTGCAGAAGAGGTATTGCTGCTTTTCTCTGACAATGTCTCAGCGATATATAGTGATTAGTCAACAGAATGTAGCTGAGAATCAGGAGACAGACGTTTCCTAAGTTTCGGGTGCATTTTTTTTATGAGTCAATAACCAGGACACACCAATCAATGCCAAAGAATCGAGGAGAATTTCTGCATGGGGGAAACATCCGCTTCATCTTTTCCGATCGGGAAGTTAGCTATACTGCTTGCGGTTCTTCAGGAGCATGAATGGAAAAAGGTTATTGAGCAGGAGCTGGCTTCGCAGGACTTCCGCTATACGATCGGGCGGGTCGGGGCCATGGATATGATTAAAGTGATCGCAGCCATCGAAACAGCAGCCAAAAGCAATCACATTATCGATCCGGGTTCCTACCGGGAGGTGCATTCGCTGTATCATGCCATCATTGAGGCGATTCAGAGCATTGGCCGCGGCATCGTTCAGTTCGGCGATATTCTGCGCACGGTAGGGCTGACTTTTGCCATTGTACGAGGGAAGATGTCGGGTGCTGTAGAGCATGAAGGGGAATGGATAGCGGTATGTGCCTACGGGACGATTGGTGCTCCCAAAAAGGGATTTGAGCATGAGGCCATCGGGTTTGGTTTTAATCATATTTAGCAGGTGGAATGCTGAAGAAGTCACCTTAACATGATCAAGCCGTAATTTAGTGATTAGTAATATAGAAGCCGGTACCTCTTATTAGGGTATGGGCTTTTTCTATTACTCATAAAGCAGGTGAAGCTCATGTTGGAAATAGCTAAATCTACAGTGTTTATATACGGTAACTCTTTAACCATGGAGGAAGTCGTCAATGTAGCCCGGTATCACCACCACGTGGAGCTTAGTGAAGAGAGCTGCCGGAAAGTGGAGCATACCCGAAACTATGTAGAGAAGCTGCTGCGGGAGAAAAAGGTGGTATACGGCCTGACCACAGGCTTCGGCAAATTCAGCGATACGTATATCTCCCCGGAGGATACGAAGGCGCTGCAGCTCAACCTGATCCGCAGCCACAGCTGCGGGATCGGAGCGCCGTTTCCGGAGGAGGTCGTCCGGGCCATCCTGCTGCTGCGGATTAATGCGCTGGCCCTTGGCTACTCCGGCATCCGCCTGGAGGTCCTCCGGCTGATGATTGAACTGCTTAACAGGGGCATCGTGCCGGTGATCCCGGAAAAAGGCTCCCTGGGCGCAAGCGGGGACCTGGCCCCGTTATCGCATTTGGTGCTCGTCCTGATCGGTGAAGGCGAAGCCTATTACCGGGGAGTGCGGCTGCCGGGGGCAGAGGCGCTGGCTAAGGCAGGACTCACACCGATTGTACTGGAGGCCAAAGAAGGCCTGGCGCTGATTAACGGAACGCAGGTCATGACGGCAGTCGGCACGCTGGCCTGCTGGGATGCGCTGAAGCTGGCGGACTGGGCGGACTGTGCGGCGGCATTGACCTGCGAGGCGCTGCTGGCGGTACGGGATGCTTTTGATCCGGCGACGCATGCGGTCCGGCCGCATAAGGGCCAGCAGCAGGCAGCCGCCAACATCCGGAATTTGACGGCCGGCAGCACCCTGATGACGAACCAGGGGGAGAAGCGGGTACAGGATGCCTATTCGCTGCGCTGCGCGCCGCAGGTTCACGGGGCGAGCAGGGACGCGCTGGCTTATATCGCGGAGAAGCTGAATATCGAGATGAATTCGGCGACGGATAATCCGCTGATTTTTGCCGATGAAGAGCGCGTAATCTCTGGCGGGAACTTTCACGGCCAGCCGGTTGCCCTGCCGATGGACCATCTGTCGGTCTGCGCGGCAGAGCTGGCCGATATTGCCGAACGGAGGATTGAGCGGCTGGTCAACCCGCAGCTGAACGAGGGGCTGCCCCCGTTTCTGACGCTTAACGGCGGGCTGCAATCCGGGTTCATGATCGCACAGTACGCTGCAGCAGCTGTCGTCTCGGAGAACAAATCGCTGGCTCATCCGGCCAGTGTGGACTCCATTCCGTCCTCGGGCAATCAGGAGGATCATGTCAGCATGGGGACAATCGGGGCACGCAAGGCAGGGCAAATCGTTGACAACGCCTATGCCGTACTGGCCATTGAGCTGCTCTGCGCGGCGCAGGCCATCGACTTCCGGGGGCCGCAGCGGCTCGGCAAAGGCACAAAGTGGCTCTATGACCGCTGCCGCGAGCAGGTTGCGGCGGTGAAGGAAGACCGCGTGCTCTCCGGCGATTTTGCCGCCATTGCAGAGTGGATGAAGGAGCCCGGCGTGCTGGACGGGTTAATGGACCAGGTGCCGTTTAGCGCCTGTGTGAAGTGAATGGAGCAGGTGCCGAAAACGATGAGCTCCAAGCCACCCCAGAGCAAGCGAAGCAAGCGTGCAAATTACGCAAGGGGGATTGGAGCAGTAGGAGCGGTATCGTCCGCCTGCAAGCTTTCCGATGGAAAGCTCATTTCAGGAGCATGGGCATTCTTCTGATTTTTGCTGAAAATATATTCTTCTCCGCAATCTTCTGGATGAAGGCGAAGTAATGGGATTTCCTCCAACTAAATTCCTCCGGGTGGAGCGGAGACTGACCCTAGTGGGAATTTCTCCCGTTAATTCTCCCCTTTGACTCAAATTCAGCGTTTTCCGGGAATTTAGCGGGAGGTTTTTCGTCTAAATTCCGATTTCCGCCGAAAATGAAAGAATTAGCGGGAGCTTTTCCAGCTAAACTTATCGATTGATCGTCTACTTATCAGGTTATAAACTTAATTGCGTTTTATATAACAGGAAACGTTAGTTTACTGAAACAGCGACAGTCTAGGACTTTATTTTTTCGTCCTTTGCTGTCGCTGTTTTGAGTTTCCAGGGTCAGTCTAAAACTTTATCTTCTGCTGCTGGCAAGCCGCAATCTGTACCATTTGCTTCATGATTACCCGTTTAAGCCAGGCTGCCCCATCTCTCAAATAATTCATCCACCCGTCTGCCTATTGTGGACTCGGACACCCCCATGAGCTTCCCGTCTTCAAAGACGATTCTGCCGCCTACAACGACCGTGGATACGGCTCCGGGCTGCATGGCGTAGACCATGTTGGCGAACAGCTCTTTTCTCGGTGCCAGAGACAGATCGTGCGTATCAAGAGCCACGAAGTCTGCGTGCTGTCCAATCTCCAGGGAACCGACCGGCAGACGCAGAATTTCTCCGGCGCAGGAGGTTCCCATACGGTATACCTGATCAGCAGTGATGCACGTGCCGTCCAGCCGGCTGACCTTCTGCAAAAGCGCGCACATGCGCATCTCCTCATACACGCTGATCCGGTTGTTGCTGCAGCCGCCGTCCGTGCCGAGCGTTACCTTAACACCTGCCTGCAGCAGATCGGGAATCCGGGTGACCCCGTCCGCCAGGAACATATTGCTTGACGGACAATACGCCAGCGATCCTTTTCTCCGGCCGATCAGCTCAATCTCGGAATCCTCCAGCCAGACCAGATGGATGGCGATCATCCGCTCGTCCAGCACGCCCAGCGAATCGAGATAATGCACAGGCCGGAGTCCGTAGTTCTGCAGCGTCTCCTCGACCTCGAACATCTCCTCAGCTACATGGATATGAAACGGCGTATCCAGCTCCTGCGCCAGCCGGTGGCCGGCCTTGATCATCTCCGGCGAAGCCGCATGCGGACTGTGCGGAGCGGGATGAACCGTAACCATAGGATTGCCCTGATATTTATTGGCCAGCAGCCTCGTCCGCTCTACAGCTTCATTCACCGTTTCCCGGTAGGCCAGCGGCGCACCTGCCCAGTCATACATGGTCCGGGCGAAGACCAGGCGTATGCCCAGATCGTTTGCCGCCCGGATCACGGCCTCGTCATGCGCCGTGCCTCCGTTGTGCACGTAGAAGAAGTCACTGACCGTTGTTACGCCGTAGCGCAGCATCTCTCCGAATGCGAGCAGCGCCCCGGTATAAATGGCTTCTTCGTCCAGCAGCGGAGTGTACCGGTACAGTGCCTGATCCCGCCATTCCAGAAAAGACTTATCAATCGCAATCCCGCGCAGCAGGCTCTGAAACGAGTGATTATGCGAGTTGACGGTGCCGGGGACGATGGCTTTTCCCTTCCACCGGATATGTGTTGCGTCCGGATAACGGTTCAGCAGCGCGTCACGGTCCCCCGTATCTGCTATCCTCCCGCCGTCCACCAGCAAAGCACCGTTTGATTTAAACTGATCCTGCATGTACACCGCATCTGCCGAATATATCTTCCGCAAGGGGTTCATCCTCCTGCCTTATAGGCTTAATTGTCCATCCAGTGCCAAAATAGTCTGCAGCAGCACATTGCCGGCCTGCTCAATATCCTCTATGCGACTCTCCTCCTCCGGGCAGTGACTTTTCCCGCCAAGGCTGGGTACGAACAGCATACCCGCTCTGGTCAGAGCAGCCATATGTGTGGCATCATGACCGGCCATGCTGCCGAGCTTAAGGCTCTGAATCCCCAGCCGGCCGGTCTGCTCTGCGAACGACGTAATCAGCAGCGGATCCATCGGCTGGGGCGGCTGATCCAGAATCAGCCGCCGGTTCAGCCGCAGCCCCCTGCGCTCCGCAATAGACGCAGCCTGCCTGCCCCAGGCTTCCATGACCTCCCCGATCTGCGGGTGCTGCTCTCCTCTAGCCTCCAGATGGAAGACAACTCTCTCCGGAATAATGTTGGCCGCATTCGGCTCGTTTCTAATCCGGCCAACTGTGCCGACCACTTCCTCCGCCGGATGCTCCCGGCAGACCGCTTCGAAGACCAGCATCATTTCGGATGCCCCCATCAGCGCATCCTTGCGGTCCGCCATCAGGGTCGTTCCGGCATGATTGGCTTCTCCCGTAACGGTGATTTCTTCGCGGTAAATTCCGGTTATTGCGGTTACGATGCCAACAGGGACAGCACGGTCCAGCAGCCTTTTGCCCTGCTCAATATGAACCTCAAGAAAAGCCGCCAGCTCCTCCGGACTTCGCCGGGCCCGCTCGAAATGCCCGGGGTCACCGCCCGCCAGACGCAGCGCATCTGTAAGGAGCTGTCCCTGCTCATTGTGCACTCCGCTGAGATCCTCCCGGCTGAGCTTCCCCGATACCGCCCGGCTGCCAAACGTGGACAGTCCGAAGGGATTCGGCTCCTCTGCACTGAAGGAGACCAGCTCCAGCGGGTGGCGGGTAACGACATGGTTATCCGCCAGCACGCTCATAACTTCCAGAGCCAGAAGAACACCAAGCGCACCATCGTATTTGCCGCCGTTAGGCACGGTATCGATATGGGAGCCAAAGGCAATGACGGGCAGGTTATCCGCAACGCCGTTTCTCCGCGCCCAGATATTGGCCGCCTCATCCACCCTGACCTCCAGCTGCAGACGGAACAGCTCCTGCTCCAGCCATTCCCGCGCGGCAAGCTCAGATACCGTAAACGTGGTCCGGTCGAGCCCTCCGGTGACTTCATTGAAGCCAAACCGGGCTAAAGCTCCGATATGATTTTGAAGTCTGGCGGCATTAATCCGCAGTTCATTCATCCGCAAACCGGTCATGCAAGCACCCTCTTTCCATCCCGGATCACAATCTCTCCCTTTTTGAGCACCGTATCGGTCAAATTCACGGCATAGTGGTACTGTATATAGAGATAATTAGGCGCATCGAACATCACAAGATCAGCCTGCTTCCCCACTTCAATGCTGCCGATGGTTGCTGCACGGCCAATCGCATGGGCAGCATTGATCGTACAGGCGGTCAGCACCTCAGCCGGGTTCATCCGCATCGTTAAGCAGGCCAGATTCATGATAAAAGGCAGCGATTCCGTCGGCGAGGAGCCGGGATTGCGGTCGGTCGACAACGCGACAGGCACACCGGCAGTAATCATCGCCCGCGCATCAGCCGGAGGAGCCATCAGGAAAAAGGCTGTGCCAGGCAGCAGAACGGCAATCACCCCCTGCTCTGCCATCTGCCGGATCCCCTCCTTGGAGGCATGAAGCAGATGGTCGGCCGAGACGGCGCCAAGCTCAGCGGCCAGCTCCGCCCCGCCGCAGGATACCAGCTCATCGGCGTGGATTTTCGGCTTCAGCCCCCATCTTTTGCCTGCTTCCAGAATGTCCCGGGACTGTTCCACGGTAAAAACCCCTTCCTCGCAGAACACATCGCAGAACTCCGCCAGACCTTCACGGGCCACCGCCGGGATCATTTCCCCGGTCACCATCCGGACAAAAGCATCCGCATCACCCTTATACTCCGCCGGAACCGCATGTGCGCCCATAAATGTCGATACCAGCTCCACCGGATGTGCGGCGTCCAGCCGGCGCACTACCCGTAATTGCTTCAATTCATCGGAGAGCCGCAGACCATACCCGCTTTTCGCTTCGATTGTCGTGACCCCATGGGCGAGGAAGCGGTCCAGCCGCCGCACGGTCTCGGCCATCAGCTGCTCCTCCGTGGCTTCACGGGTGCGCTCAGTTGTATAAAGAATTCCGCCACCAGCCTGCAAAATATCCAGATATTTAGCGCCCTGAAGCCGCAGATTCAGCTCAAACTCCCTGGACCCGGCAAAAACGATATGGGTATGCGGGTCAATGAGCCCCGGAGTAACGGTCTTCCCGGCTGCAGACAGTACCGTAACCGGCTTATCCCCGGCGTGCTCCTTAACATAACGGCTGGCCTCCCCGCTGCTGCCCACGAACACGAAAATCCCGTCATCGATGACAATACCGCCGTCCTCTATAAGTCTAAGCTCTTCCATTTCTGTGCCCGTCTTTGGCTTCGTGCTGGCTCCGCCCAGCGTAGCAATCTGGGCTGCACCATGAATATGGATCATATAGGCTGCTCCTTTCCCCTTAATCCAGCATGGGCATGCGGATACCGTGGGCCCGGGCCGTCTCCACGGCCAGCGGATATCCCGCATCGGCATGGCGGACGACCCCCATGCCGGGGTCTGTCGTCAGCACCCGCTCAAGCCTTGCTTCCGCTTCTTTCGTACCGTCCGCTACCACTACCATACCCGCGTGCTGGGAATATCCCATCCCCACGCCTCCGCCATGGTGAAGGGAGACCCAGCTGGCCCCGGCAGCCGTATTGACCATCGCGTTCAGCAGCGGCCAATCAGAAATGGCGTCACTGCCGTCCAGCATAGCTTCGGTCTCCCGGTTCGGCGATGCCACTGATCCGGCGTCGAGATGATCCCGGCCGATCACAACCGGCGCGGATAGCTTCCCGGAGGCTACCATATCATTGATAATCCGGCCGAACCTGGCCCGTTCACCATAGCCAAGCCAGCAGATCCGGGCCGGCAGGCCCTGGAAGGCAATTTTCTCCCGGGCGAGAGTAATCCATCTCTGCAGCCCTGCATTTTCCGGGAAGGCCTGCATAATCGCTGCATCGGTCTTGTAGATATCTTCGGGATCACCCGACAGGGCTACCCAGCGGAACGGCCCTTTCCCCTCGCAGAATTGCGGGCGGATATAGGCGGGAACAAAGCCGGGGAAATGAAACGCCTGACTGACGCCTTGATCATAAGCCACCTGGCGGATGTTGTTGCCGTAATCGAAGGTAACGGCTCCCTTGCTCTGCAATTCAAGCATCGCTTCGACATGCCGGGCGATGCTCTTTTTCGCTAGTGCAGTGTATTCCTGCGGGTTCTCCAGCCGGAGCTGCCTTCCGGTCTTGATAGTGAACCCGGCAGGTACATATCCGTTCAGCGGATCATGGGCCGACGTCTGGTCGGTGAGAATGTCCGGAACGAACCCGTGCGCGATCATCCGCGGCAGCAGCTCCGCCGCATTGCCCAAAAGGCCGATGGACAGCGGACGCCCCGCGCTTCTGGCGGCTTCTGCCATGGACAGCGCTTCTTCCATCGTCTCTATTAGAACATCACAGTACTTCGACTGGATACGCTTCTCGATCCGGGTCCGGTCCACATCAATACCTATGAATACTCCGTCATTCATCGTTACGGCCAGCGGCTGGGCACCCCCCATTCCGCCGAGGCCTGCACTGAGGGTGATCGTCCCTTTCAGCGTGCCGCCGAAATGCTGTCTGGCACACTCCGCGAAGGTCTCATAGGTCCCCTGGACAATTCCTTGCGTACCGATGTAGATCCAGCTGCCCGCCGTCATCTGCCCGTACATGGCCAGCCCTTTTTGGTCCAGCTCATGAAAGGTGTCCCAGTTAGCCCAGGCCGGAACCAGATTGGAATTCGCCAGCAGAATACGCGGGGCATCCGGATGGGTACGGAACACGGCCACCGGTTTGCCGGATTGAATCAGCAGCGTTTCATCATTCGCCAGAGTGGTCAGCGACTGGACGATTGCGTCATAGCTAGCCCAGTTGCGTGCTGCTTTACCAATGCCTCCATAGACAACAAGCTGCCCGGGATGCTCCGCCACCTCGGGATCCAGATTGTTCATCAGCATGCGCAGCGCGGCTTCCTGCACCCAGCCTTTGGTATTCAGCCTGCTGCCTCTCGGCGCGCGGCAGACTCTCTCCTCGTTATGGCTCATATGAGTTGATCTCCTTTCAAAATAGGCGGTGATGCTGCAAACACTGTAAATGTGATCAATCGATAAGTTTAGCTGGAAAAGCTCCCGCTAATTCTTTCATTTTCGGCGGAAATCGGAATTTAGACGAAAAAC